>CALCTE010000234.1 GCA_937893885.1 uncultured Clostridia bacterium
TCCTTGGGCTTTGAGCAGATCGAAACGGAAAAGGTATCCTTCTACAAGGATGCCGCTGGCAACGATATTGTGTTTGACGGCGGTGTGTTTGAGTTGGCTTTGTGATTAGGAGTAAAACAATGTCAAGAATTGAAAAAGTTGAATTTACAAATATGTGTATGGTCTGCGACGGTGAGAGGGTCGTTGTTATCGACAGACAGAAGGAAGATTGGTCGGGAGTTACGTTCCCGGGCGGTCACGTAGAGCTTGGCGAATCCTTTACAGATGCGGTAATTCGTGAAATACAAGAAGAAACCGGATTGAAAATATCCTCCCCTCAATTATGTGGAATAAAGGATTGGTACGAAAACGGTTGTAGATACGTTGTCTTGTTCTATAAAACAACCCATTTTGAAGGTGAGCTTGTTTCTTCTGAGGAAGGAAAAGTTTGGTGGGAGGAAATTGATAAACTTCCCAACCTCAATCTTTCGCTTGATATGAAAGATATGCTTCGTGTTTTTACAGAGGATGATTTAAGCGAATTTTTTTACTATCAAAAAGACGGCAAATGGTTATATGATTTGAAATAATCTACGGAGATTGATTAAAATAATGGCAGATATACTTTTCAAAACAGACGATTATATTTTTTCATACCGTGTCGGTGGTGTATTGATACACAATGACAAGATGCTTCTTCAAAGAGTTCCCGGTGATGACGGATATGCATTTATCGGCGGTCATGTCGCCTTTGGGGAAACGACAGCCGAAACACTCGTGCGAGAGTTCAAAGAGGAAATCCGAGCAGACATCAAAGTTGAACGGCTCTTGATGGTTGGAGAGAATTTCTTTACTTGGGGAAAGCACCCGTGCCATCAGATCAACCTTTACTATTTGGTGTCGCTTACAGATGAAACACAAATTCCGCTTGATGGTAGCTTTAAGGCAGTAGATGAGCTTGGTAACGAGCGAATAGACCTTGATATGTGTTGGATTCCGCTGAAGGACATTCCGAATATCACCGTTTATCCCACCGAAGCAAAGGAGCACATCATTAACATACCTAATGAAATCGTGTACTTCGTACACAAGGAGTAAGCATTACTATTTGAGGTATCCGAATGAAAATACAATATGAGAGTTTAACCATCCGTCAAGCCGTGGTTTCTGATGCAAAGCAGCTTACCGCTTGGTGGAATGATGGTGCTGTGATGGCACACGCAGGCTTTCCCAACGGCTTGGGAACAACTGAGGAAGAAGTTATCAGAGGACTTGGCAACGGTCGTATGGTCATTGAGGAAAGCGACCGTCTGATCGGTGAGTGCATTTACCGCAACGTAGCGGACGGTGTTGCAGAAATCGGTATTAAGATTTGTGAAACCGATTGTCAGAACCGTGGTGTTGGCAGAAAAGTTTTGAGTATGCTGATCGGTTGGCTGTTCAGAAACGGCTATTCCAAAATCGTCCTCGATACCAACTTGACGAACACAAGAGCGCAGCACGTTTACGAATCACTTGGTTTCTGCAAGGTGAAAACCAATATTGATTCTTGGAAAGATCAGCTCGGTCGGCTTCAATCATCGGTCGATTATGAGTTGGTTGAAAAGGATTTTGTCAGCTACATAAGTGATACACTTCAGATCGAAGAAGCTCTCCGCCTCCGCCGTTTTGACGGGAATTATGATTTTGCCTTTGAATGGTATCAAGACCCCGAAACGGTTCTTCTTGTTGATGGCAAAGCTGAACCTTATTCCTACGAAACCTTGACGAATATGTATAACTACCTCAATGGCAAAGGCGAGCTGTATTTCATCGAAGTCAATGAGAATGGCAAATGGAAGCCTATTGGTGACGTTACCTTTTGGCAAGAGGATATGCCCATCGTAATCGGTGAGCGTGAATACCGTGGCAAAGGTATCGGCAAAAAGGTTGTATCTGCACTCGTTGAGCGTGGCAGAGCGATGGGATATGATAAGCTGTACGTTGGCGAAATCTACGATTTCAATATCGGCTCGCAAAAGTGCTTTGAGAGCGTAGGTTTTCGGAGCTACGAAAAGACCGAGAAAGGCTCGCGGTACGTTTTAGAATTATAATCCTTGGAAGGTTTTACAATGGCATACAGAGTAGCAATATGCGATGATAGTCAGCGCGATGCGGAATACGTTCTATCGCTCTTGACAAATTGGGCAAAGAAAAATCAAATAGCAATACAAACGGAGTGCTTTCCGTCAGCGGAAAGCTTCCTCTTTCACTATGCCGAGGATAAGACCTACGATATTCTTCTGCTTGACATAGAAATGGGAAAGATGGACGGTGTTACAATGGCACGAGAGATACGCCGAGATAATCAGACCGTTCAGATCGTGTTCATCACGGGATACTCCGATTACATATCCGAGGGTTACGAGGTGGCGGCTCTCCACTACCTTATGAAGCCCGTAAACGAGCAGAAGCTATACGCCGTTCTTGACCGAGCCTGCGAAAAGCTCATTCAGAACGAGCGTTGCCTCAATCTTACCTTGTCGGGTGAGATGGTGCGTATTCCTCTGCACGAGGTCAAATACCTCGACGTTCATCAAAACTACGTGACGGTTCACGCAAAAGGAGAATACACGGTAAAGCGCACACTCGGAGAGTTTGAAAAGCTCCTTGATGACCGTTTTACAAGAGTAGGACGAGCTATGATCGTCAATCTCACATACATCAGCCGCGTGACGAAAACCGACGTCTATCTCTCGGACGGTACGGTGCTCCCTCTGCCGAGAGGGGCTTACGAGCCGTTGAACCGAGCAATTATATCTCATACATAAGGAGGGGCTATGTCCATATTCTCAAAACATATAGATAAGCGCATAGCCGCCTATCAAAGAGAACTGATAGAAACACACTATCAGGAAGTCGAAACAATGTATAAGCAGATCCGAGGTTGGCGACACGACTACCGAAATCATATACAGTTGATGAAGGTGCTTGCGGCAAACGGCGATATGGAAGCTATCAAGGATTATCTTGATAAGCTCGACACCGATCTCTCCACGGTCGATACCGTTGTAAAGACCGGCAATGCTATGGCAGATGCGATACTGAACAGTAAGATCTCACTTGCGAAATCCAAAGGCATAGCGGTAAAGGTAGATGCACATATTCCTGTCAAGCTGAAAATGAGCGAGCTTGACCTATGCGTTATCATCGGAAACCTTTTCGATAACGCCATTGATGCAAGTATGGCTCTGCCCGAAGAACAAAGACTCATTCGTGTATATATGGATATGAAAAACACACAGCTTTATATCTCGTTTACCAATTTCACGGCGACGAAGAAACTCGCAAAGGTTGGCAACCGTTTCCACACCACAAAAGGTGACGGTCACGGCTTCGGCTTGGTGCGTATAGACAATATCATCGAGCGTCTTGACGGATACCTCTCACGAAACAGCGAGGACGGCGCATTTACCACGGAAATCCTCATTCCGCAGGTCTGATTTTGCAATTCGTCACCCCAAAATGACGATTCGTCCCCGTTTTTACACGGGGGCGACTTTTTGTGATATGATATGCTCAGAAAGGATGGTGGTTTTTATGGTGAAAGAAAAAACTCGAAAAACGAAAAAAGAAAAAACTCCCAAACCTAAGTACAATATGGCGCAGAACTCTGCGTATATGATAAAACTCGCTTGGACTTCGGGAGAGAAAAAGGTTATTGTGCTTTCCTTACTATCCGCACTCTTGGCGGTGGCACTTAACCTAATCAATCTGTATGTTTCCCCCACGATACTCTCTGTGGTGGAAAGAAAAGCATCGGTTACGGAACTGATTGTAACGATAGTGATATTCGTCGCAGCTTTGATGCTCGTTTCGGCAGCATCCTCGTATGTGAACACGAACACCCTGTACGGAAGAATCAGCACTCGTTGCGAAATCATTACGCTTCTTAATAAGAAAGCGGCAACTACTTCTTATCCCAACGTTTATGATGAGAAATTCAAAAAGCTGAAAATTAAATCACAGGAAGCCATCAACTCTAACCGATCGGCAACTGAGGCTATATGGACTACACTCACCGATTTAACAACAAACATCATCGGCTTCATTTTCTATGTGGTTTTGATGTCCTCGATTCAGCCCCTTTTGTTGATTGCAATCCTTGTAACAACGGTTATATCGTATTTTGTAAGCAATTATCTCAATGAGTGGGGATACCGTCACCGCGAGGAGGAATCCGAATATGCAACACAGATATTCTATCTTGACCGTCGTTCAAGTGATCTGACCGTTGCAAAGGATATCCGTATTTTCGGCTTACGTCCTTGGATCGACGAGCTGTATACTAAGGGATTGGCAACTTATACGGCATTTCATAGCAGGGCGCAGGGCGTTTACATTTGGGCGAGAATCGTTGACCTTGTACTCACTTTCCTCCGCAATGCAATTGCATACGCTTACCTTATCGGTCTTGTAATCGGTAATGGACTCAGCGTATCAGAGTTCCTTCTGTTCTTCAGCGCGGTGGGTGGCTTTACCGCTTGGGTATCGGGTATTCTCGGCGGCTTTAATACGCTTCACACGCAATCCCTCGATATTTCTTCTGTTCGTGAGTGCCTTGAATATCCCGAACCGTTCAAGTTTGAGGATGGCGAACCGATTGAAGCAGAAGCAGACAGACTTTACGAAATCAAACTTGAAAACGTATCCTTCCGCTATCCCGGCGCAGATAAGAACACACTCACTAATATCAATCTCACCCTCCACCCCGGTGAAAAGCTTGCTGTGGTCGGTTTGAATGGTGCAGGTAAAACAACACTTATCAAGTTGGTTTGCGGTTTCCTTGATCCTACTGAGGGGCGTATACTTCTTGATGGAAAGGATATAAGGGATTTCAATCGCAGAGATTACTATAAGATGTTTTCTGCGGTATTCCAAGAGTTCTCGCTCCTTGCAGGTTCTATTGCTACCAATGTGGCACAGGACAGCGAAGGAATTGATGTGGAGCGCGTCATAGACTGTGTAGAAAAAGCAGGTCTGCGCAAAAAAATCGAATCCTTGCAGGACGGATATGAAACCTATTTGAACCGAGAGGTATTTGAAGAAGCTATACTCCTTTCAGGTGGTGAAACACAGCGTCTGATGCTTGCCCGTGCGCTTTATAAAAATGCGCCCTTCATCGTTCTTGATGAGCCTACGGCGGCACTTGATCCTATCGCAGAGTCGGAAATGTATCAGAAATATAATGAAATGACAAGCGGTAAATCCTCAATCTATATTTCCCACCGTCTTGCCTCAACACGCTTCTGCGACCGAATTATTATGATTGCAGATGGCGGTATCGGTGAAGAAGGAACACACGAGGAACTTATAAAAGCAGGTGGCAGATATGCCGAGCTGTTTGAGGTTCAGAGCAAATACTACAAGGAAGGAGAGGGAGAAAATGAAGAAAACTGAAAACAAGATGACCGTGGGCAGAGCTTTACGAGCAAATAACCGCGCATTTAAATTGATCTATAAGCATTATCCGCAAATGGTTCTTTCTTATATGTTAAGTGTTATTTGGAATGCGCTTACCCCTTACGTTGGCATCTTCCTCTCCGCGCTCGTTATCGACGAGCTTGTGGGAAACAGAGATATACAGCGGCTTCAGATGCTCGTTATTATCACTCTCGTTTCCGCTGCAATTATCGCTTTGGGTACGGCGATTATTAACAAATGGAAGGAAACTCAAAACGCAGGTTGGTGGTTGAAGGTCGAGCATATCGTTTCAGAGAAAATGCTTGATACCGATTACGTTAATCTAGATGATACGCACACAGCCGAAATGCTATCTACTATCCGTCAGAACTTCAATGGCGGCGGTTGGGGATTTGGTCGTGTAATTGAGTGCTATGGTGAACTTATGTCATCTGTATTTACGATCCTCGGCGGTCTTGCACTCACGGTAACGCTGTTTATCAGTAAAGTTCCAACCGGCGCAGGCGAATTGACTATACTTAATAATCCCTTGGTAGTTATCGGCATTATCGCCGTGATGCTGGCGGTTACGTTTATTGCTCCGATACTCAACAATAAGGCAGGCAGCTATTACGCAAAACACGCAGATGACCACAATCTCGGCAACCGTCTGTTCAGCTTCTTTGGTTGGTTGGGATATATCAGCAGTCTTGCGACCGACGTCAGAATGTACCGTCAAGACAAGATCTGCGACAGATACAACCGTAACAAAGAGGATACCTTCGGATCTAACGGTCTGTTTGCACACTATGCTTGGGGAGGTATGGGCTTGTACGGAGCAGCCTCCGCAGCGGTTTCCGTGATCTTCACAGGTATTGTTTACACCTTCGTTTGCCTCAAAGCATTGGCAGGTGCATTTGGTCTTGGTTCGGTAACACAGTACATCGCTGCTGTAACCAAGGTATCGGGCGGTATGTCAAGCCTTATATCGGGCATCGGCCTTATGTGCAACAATACTCCCTTCATTGAACTGACCTTTGAATACCTTGATATTCCCAACAATATGTACCAAGGCAGTCTTACCATTGAGAAACGCCGCGACCGTGATTACGAGGTCGAGTTCAGAAACGTGTCCTTTAAGTACCCCGGAAGTGACAACTATGCGCTTCGTGGCGTGAATATGAAATTCAAGGTTGGCAAACGCCTTGCGGTTGTCGGTATGAACGGTTCGGGTAAAACCACCTTCATCAAACTACTTTGCAGACTTTACGATCCCACCGAAGGAGAAATCTTGCTCAACGGAATTGATATTCGCAAATACAGCTACCGTGAATATATGGACATCTTCTCGGTCGTTTTCCAAGATTTCAAGCTTCTTAGCTTGAAGCTCGGAGAGAACGTAGCAGGCAGAATTGATTACAACAAGGAGCTTGTTACAGAGTGCCTTGAAAAGGCAGGATTTTCCGATAGACTTGCCGAAATGAAGAACGGTACGGAAACCTATCTCTACAAGGATTACGATACCAAAGATGGCGTTGATGTTTCGGGCGGTGAAGCACAGAAGATTGCTATTGCCCGTGCGCTCTACAAGGACGCTCCGTTCATTATCCTTGACGAGCCTACGGCAGCTCTCGACCCGATTGCCGAAGCGGAGATTTACGGAAAGTTTGACGAGATCGCAGGCGACAAGACCGCAATCTATATCTCCCACCGTCTGTCCTCTTGTAAGTTCTGCGACGAGATCGCCGTATTCCACGAGGGCGCGGTAATTCAGCAAGGAACTCACGCTTCGCTCGTTGCCGATGAAAGCGGAAAGTATTACGAGCTTTGGCACGCACAGGCGCAGTATTATACTGAAACTGCATAACCTATTATCAAACCTCAATATCTGCATCGCTGTAGTCAAAGAAAAGGCTCTCGGCGAAATCGCAGCTTCCGAAGGTGGTCTGTCCAAAAATGTAGGACAGACCACTTTTGCATGAAATGTTTGCACAGAATTGCGAAATTAGCGGCGATATTTACAGTTCTTCTTTTTCTGCCGTGGGGCTGTTAAGCGCAAAAGCATAGAGAAATCAAGGACTTTTGTGCTGTTTTCTCCTATCTCGTGATGTTGGATAAATGGTAGGAAGGTAAAAATGCGAATTTTCTGATGAAAATACCGTGTCGTTCACATTCTTCGTCTTGAAAAAAGGCGCAAAATATGGTAAAATAAAATACCAAATAAAACTATGAAAGGAGGGATACCTATGACGGCAGAAAAGAAAAAAGTGTATGGTAATATGCGGATCATGGCAATCCAAGGCAAAGACCTGTTCCGCACCGAAGCAATCACCGCGCTGAAGAACGGAAAGCTCAATCCCGACAAATTTGACGGCATCATCGACGAGAGCCTCGACACAGACAAGCTGTGCGTGGTGTATAAGGCGCACGAAGCCGAGTTAGGATATCCCTACCTTGCGGAAAAGAAATACTGCCGCGCTCTTGTTAACGTGTCCTTCGATTACGCTGTCAAGCTGTTCGAGCAATACGGCAGGCGCTTTGTGCGTTACGGTTATACCGTCACCGATGCGGATATGCAAGACCACGCCTGTGTGCGTGAGGTGGGCGGCGAGCCTATGCTCATCGCAATCGAAATTCCCTACGAGAACGATAAAAGCTATGCCCCTGTGGAAAGTCCTCTCTCTGCCGAGCTTCTCGGAAAGTATTTCGAGTACGATGCGGAAAAGAAGGAATACAAGCGGAGCAAGAAGGATATTCCTTCTGCCGTGAAATGCGAGGAAATCCGAGAACAGCTATACACCCACGGCTTTGACATCGACGGAATACACTATGTTCGTTATAAGCGAAGCGCAGGCTCAAGCCGTGACGGAAGATGTTTATTCATCGCCGAGCCTCTGTATCAGGATATGATGGATTGGAGCGCCTGCGGTCTCTCCGCAGATAGTGTTTCGGATCAGGCATCGTGGCAGGCGTATATTGCCTTGACACTCAGTAGCATCGAAAGCACAATCAGGCTTCCGAAGAAAGCTATACTCATTATTCCCGACAAGGTCAGCCGTTTCACCACCAAAGCCGTATGCGTAAAGGAAGATAAGGAGCTTGAACTCACGGCAGCCGAGGAAGAAACCGAGATCGAGAACGTGATATGGGATGGCGAAGCTCTCCTTGATGTGAGCGAGTTTGAGCGAGCCGGATATGCCGACAAAGGTATGATGCTCCTCCGTAACCGTTTCTTCAAGACTTGTGCATTCAACACGAATTTGCAGAAATGGTTTGCGGATAACGACATTACCACCGTCGGACAACTCGCAGGCTACACCACCGCGCGAAAGGTCGAGGATATCAAGCTCTTCATCACCGAGAGCAGCCTCAAATACCTCAAGTTTATGCCGAAAGGCATGAACCTCGGTGAAGCCTTCAAATCGTGGCTTGATGCTGTGTATGAAGGAAAGACCACATCCCCATTCGGCGTGGTCAAGACCGACAAGAAGCCTCTGCATATGTTCGGCAATATGGTGTACACCAACTATCAGCTGATCAATACCATCAATGCGCCACCCGAGCAGATAGCAAGGTTTTTAGAGCCTACGCTCGACTACCTCGGCAAGATACAGTCCGATCCCATGTTCCTCCGCTATTATGCCAAGGTCGCAAGCTACGACCATATCACAGGCGGACTTGCACCGATGAACGTGGAGAATTACCGCCACCGTGTTATTATGGATATGATGGCGCGGACGGAGGATTTTCAGCGGACGGATTTTTATAAAATCTACCGTGACGAGCTGTGCCGTAGCTTCAAGGAGCGTATGAAAAAGGGTAAGATATTGGTCGAGGGAAACTATCAGACCATATTCGGCAACCCTTACGAATTTTTGTATGCGACGGTACACAAGGACTACGAGCCGACCGAGTCGCTTCTGTTCGAGGAAAATGAAGCCTATACCAACAGATTTGAGGACGGCGAATGGTTGCTCTGTGCGAGAAGCCCACACATTACGATGGGAAATCTTTATATCGTGCAAAACCAAAGCTACGAGGAAATCGACGAATACTTCAATCTTACCTCTGCCATTGTTTGCGTGAACGCCATCGGCAATAATATTCAGCAAAGGCTCAACGGATGCGATTACGATTCGGATACTATGCTCGTAACGCCGAATAAGCTCCTCTGCGATCCTGCCAACGAAGAATACTATCACTACGGTGTTCCCGTGTGCAAGATCGATCCCATCGGAAAGACCGACTATGAGAATTCTCCACGTGGTCTTGCGAAGCTGGACGTTGCCATTTCCAATAACCTTATCGGAGATATCGTCAATCTCTCGCAGTTCTTAAACAGCCTTTATTGGAACGAGATTGCCTACGGCAGAAGCATGGACGAGGTTAAATGGATCTACCTTGACGTGTGCAAGCTCGCCGTTCTTTCGGGCATGGAGATCGACAAGGCGAAGCGAATGTATGCGGTGAATGCAGGCAAGGTCTTGCGCATTCTCAAAAAGCCGAGAGATGCTTACAAGAAGCATAACGGCGGCAAGCTCCCCGAATTCTTCCGCTTCATCACCGAGGGCGAAGCTCCCGAAACCGATGAGTCGGTTACGCTCAATACTCCGATGTCATTCCTCTACGATATCGTCGAGGGATACAAGAGTCAGGTGAAGAAAACAAAGAACATTCCGCTGATGGATCTGTTCGAGCTTGATGCGAAAGACAGCGGCGCTAACGATACGCATAAGAAGCAAAATATTATAAAAATTGTTTCGGAAGCGGAGAAAGCAATCCGTGTGTTGATGCTGAAAGCACAGAGTGCCGAGGACGATGACAAAGCCATCTTCATGGAGAAAGCGCAAGAGATATTCGAGCGTTGTCTTTCTACCGTGAGCAAAAACGTTGTCAACGACCATATCCTCTGCATGCTACTGGACGAGATCGACCATCCCGACAAATCGAAATACGATATCAAGTCGGCGCGGTATCTGCTCTTCGCAAGCCTGCTCTACGAGGACAACCGCAGGCTTCTTTCCAAGATCAAAGCTGTCGAGGGCTTCCAGCCTTACGACCTTGTC
>CALCTE010000235.1 GCA_937893885.1 uncultured Clostridia bacterium
TGATGAAAAATTCGTACGCCTTGCGAGAGAAGAAGCAAACGACGCCATACTTGCCGATAAACTTGATATATTCGCAACGGATATCGACCAGAAGGCTTTAGCCGTTGCCGATGAAAACGCAAAAAGAGGCAGAGTAGGGGATAAAATAAGATTCTTTAGGCTTGACGTTGGCAAATTCTATAACCCTCAGAAACGAGGCACAGTCATAACCAATCCACCTTATGGGGAAAGACTTCTCACTCACGATGAGGCACTTGCGCTTTATAAGAAGATGGGCAGAGCTTTTTCGGTTGTCGAAAGATGGCATCTTTATATCCTATGCGGAAACGAGAGCTTCGAGGAAGCTTTTGGCAAAAAGGCAGATAAAGTCCGTAAGCTCTATAACGGAATGCTTAAATGCAATTTGTACGAATACTTCAAAAGATAAGAAAAACCGAGGTGAATTCACCTCGGTTTTAATGTATTCGGTTTAATCTTCGGGAACCAAAAGTCCGTATTCTCCGTCATTTCTCTTATATACTACGTTTAGTTTATCGGTTTCGGCGTTTTTGAAAATAAAGAACTGATGCATCAAAAGCTCCATTTCGGTAATTGCCTCTTCAACGTCCATATTTCCAATCTTGAAATTCTTCGTTTTAACTACCGTAGGCGTTATTTCGGGCTCGGGGGCAGAATATTTGTCAAACGCACCGTCGCGAAGTCTCTTTTTAAGACGAGTTTTGTTTTTTCTTATCTGTCCTTCCAATATATCAACCGCCTTTTCGATGGCGGATATATAGTCCGTATCGTCCACCTCGCTTCGATAGAAGGTGTCCTTATACAAGATGGTCACCTCTACCTTTTTGCGCTCGTTTTTGAGTTCTCTGAAATTTACGGTCGCTTCCGTGTCGTCGGAGAAGAATTTGTCAAGCTTTGCGAGCTTTTTCTGTACCATGTCCTTCTCTTTGTCGGTGAGGCTTACTTTCTTGAAAACGAATCTTGCTGTCATAACAGGTCTCCTTTCGCATTTGTTTGAGGCTTATCCTCAAGCATATTATACTACAATATATACAAAAAAATCAATAGTTTTTCCAAAAAAATATTAAAATGATACAAAAAATTTTTAAAATATGTAAAAATTTTAAAAAAATTGTGTAATTCTTGCACAATGGAAAATTTTGTGCTATAATATATATGTTTACAAGTAATTATAAAAGCACTTTTGTGCATCGGAAAGGATAGATAAAATGAAACTCGGTATAGTGGGACTTCCCAACGTAGGCAAGAGTACCCTATTTAACGCTATAACAAATGCAGGTGCGGAGGCGGCAAACTACCCCTTTTGCACCATTGAGCCCAACGTAGGAGTCGTTGCCGTTCCCGACGAAAGACTTGACGTTTTGGCGAAAATGTACGATCCTGAAAAATACACGCCTGCGGTGATTGAATTTGTCGATATTGCAGGACTCGTTAAGGGCGCGGCAAACGGTGAAGGGCTCGGAAACAAATTCCTTTCTCATATCCGCGAAGTCGACGCTATAATTCACGTGGTACGTTGCTTTGTGAACGACGACATCACGCACGTCGAGGGAAGTATCGACCCGAGAAGAGACGTTGACATCATCAATTACGAGCTTATTTTGTCGGATATTGAGATAATCGCAAGAAGAATAGACAAAACGCAAAAGCTTTTGAAAGGCGACAAGAGCCTTGAAGGAGAGCTTAAGTTGCTTGAAAGAGTAAATGAGGCGCTTAATAACGGCATCTCCGCAAGAGCACTTGAATTTACGGAAGATGAAGCGGAGATTATGAAGGATATACCCCTGCTTTCAATGAAGCCCGTAATATACGCGGCAAATATTGCCGAAGCCGACGTTGCGAAAGACCCGATGACCATCGACGCATATAAAGCGCTTGCGGAATTTGCAAAAGAAGAGGGAAGCGGCATACTTCCCATATCCGCCGCTATCGAAGCGGAGATCGCGGCTCTTGAAAAAGATGAAAGAGCGATGTTCCTTGAAGAACTCGGACTTTCTTCAAGCGGACTTGATAAGCTTATAAAGGAATCATACAGCTTACTCGGACTCATAAGCTTCCTCACCGCAGGGCCCAAAGAGGTAAGAGCTTGGACGATAAAGAAGGGCTATAAAGCGCCCCAAGCAGCAGGAGAGATACACTCCGATTTCGAAAGAGGCTTTATCAGAGCCGAGGTCATCTCTTATGAAGATCTTGTAGAGGTGGGCTCAACCGCCGCCGCTAGAGATAAAGGACTCATAAGGAGCGAGGGCAAGGAATACGTTGTTCGCGACGGAGACGTTATAGTATTCAGATTTAACGTGTAAAATCAAGTAACGGAGGTCGTTATGGAGCTCGTTTACACAGGCAAAAAGACCGAAGAAGCGATAATTGAATATGCGGAACTTTACAAAAAGGAGATAACCGTTGATACGGATAATTCCATTTTGATGAAGGGTGACGCTTTTTTCGCCATGTCTTCACTCGTGAATGAGTTTGAAGGCAAGGTCGACCTTGTGTATTTTGATCCCCCGCGTAACGGCTTTATGGCATCGGGCGCTCCGAGACCGAGACTCAAATCAGAGGAATACGCTGAATTTATAAGAGAGCGCCTTATCGCGGCAAAGCGCCTTATGTCCGAAAGAGGCTCGATATACGTTCATGTCTCCTCGTCTTACGCTCACGTAATAAAGTTACTCTGTGACGAGATTTTCGGCGAAAAGAATTTCAAAAACGACCTTACGAGAATACGCTCAAATCCGAGAAACTCTTTTTCAAACGCTTACGGAAACCAAAAGGACACCTTGCTGTTTTACACCAAAGACAGCGAAAACAATATCTGGAACGATATAAAGGTTCCGCTTGACGATGACGAATATTCGGATAAATTTAATAAGATCGACGGACTCGGAAGACGGTACGCAACCGTTCCCTTGCACGCGCCGGGGGAAACCAAAAGCGGCGCTACGGGTGAAGTGTGGAGAGGAATGCACGCCCCTAAGGGAAGACATTGGATGACGAGCCCCGACGAGCTTGACAGACTTGATAGCGAAGGCAGGATAGAGTGGTCGCAGTCGGGAAACCCACGACTTATCGTCTTTGCCTACGAATACGAGGGAAAGCGCATACAGGATGTATGGAACTATAAAGATCCGCTAAATGCGGAATATCCCGGCGAAAGAAGCTCGCAGATGCTGGATATACTTATTAGGCAAAGCTCCGATAAGGGCAGTATCGTCCTCGATTGCTTTGCGGGAAGCGGTGCGTTTTTGCGTTGTGCCGAGAATTTAAAGCGCAGATACATCGGCATCGATTGCAGCAGCGAATCTATTGATATGATAAAAGCAAAGGCGGGAAGGAGCCTTGATTACTACGATCTTGAAACGGGATATAAGCAGAGCTTCTTAAAAGAACACACCGAACAGCTTTCGTTTTTTGATGAATAAACAATATCGGCGGAGTGAATCCACTCCGCCGATATTTATTTATGTTTTTAAACTCTGTCTTTGATCTCGCCCGTGATCTTTGCAACAAAATCATCAAGGCTCATTGTCTGTGTTTCGGTGTTGTCGCGGCAACGTACGGATACCGTACCTTCTTCCGCTTCCTTCTGACCGAGAACGAGCATATAGGGAACGCGGCCTACGACTTGCGCTTCTCTTATGAGATAGCCGACCTTTTCGTTTCTGTCATCAAGCTCAACTCTTACGTGCGCGTCGCGAAGCGCCTTGTAGACCTTCTCGCCGTATTCCTTATATTTGTCGGAAACGAGAATGACCTTTGCCTGAACGGGTGCAAGCCATACGGGGAACTTACCTGCAAAGTGTTCAGTGAGCACGCCGATAAATCTCTCGATAGAGCCGAAGCAAACTCTGTGTACCATTATGGGGCGCTTTCTTTCGCCGTTTTCGTCGATGTACTCAAGCTCAAAGTTTTGAGGCATCTGGAAGTCAAGCTGAATAGTACCGCACTGCCAGGTTCTGCCAATGGAGTCTTCGAGGTGGAAGTCGATCTTCGGACCGTAGAACGCGCCGTCGCCTTCGTTAATTATGTAGTCCAGACCGAGCGTATCGAGGGCCGCTTTAAGTCCTTCGGTAGCTGCTTCCCAATCCTCGTCGCTTCCCATACTGTTTTCAGGACGTGTGGAAAGCTCTACGAAATACTTGAAGCCGAACTTCGTATATACCTCGTTTATGAGGTTTGCTACGTTTACGATCTCGCTTGTTATCTGCTCGCGTCTCATAAATATATGCGCATCGTCCTGTGTAAAGCAACGTACTCTGAAAAGTCCGTGTAATGCGCCTTTGAGCTCGTGGCGGTGAACAAGACCGAGCTCGCCTACGCGCATGGGAAGCTCTCTGTAGCTGTGGGGCGTGTTTCTGTAAACGAGAACGCCGCCGGGACAGTTCATGGGTTTTACGCAGAAGGTCTCCTCGTCGATGGTAGTGGAGTACATATTATCCTTGTAGTGATCCCAATGTCCGCTTGTCTCCCAAAGCTTGCGGTTCATAATAAGGGGAGTGGAGACTTCTACGTAGTTTTCTCTCGTATGTATCTCTCTCCAATAGTCGATAAGAGCGTTTTTGATGACCATACCTTTGGGTAAGAAGAATGGGAATCCGGGTGCTTCGTCGCCGAACATAAAAAGTCCCATCTCTCTGCCTATACGTCTGTGGTCGCGCTTTTCTGCTTCTTCAAGGAGTTTCATATAATCGTCAAGCTCTTGCTGTGATTTAAACGCCGTACCCTTGATACGCGTGAGCATTTTGTTATTCTTGTCGTTTTTCCAATATGCACCGCTCTGGTCCATTATTTTGAACGCCTTGAGTGCCTTCGTGTAGCAAAGGTGAGGACCGACGCACATATCGATATATTCGCCTTGCTGATAGAAGCTTATCTCTGCGTCTTCCGGTAGGTCGCCGATATGCTCAACCTTATATTTTTCGCCTCTTTCTTCCATGAGCTTGATAGCTTCGTCTCTGGGAAGAATAAACGCCTTAATGGGAAGATTTTCCTTTACTATCTTCTTCATCTCGTTTTCGATAGCCTGAAGGTCTTCTTCGGTGAGCTTTGTGTCGCCGAGGTCTACGTCGTAGTAGAATCCTTTTTCATTTGCGGGGCCGTAGGCAAAATCTGCGTGAGGGAAAAGCCTCTTTATCGCCTGTGCCATAGTGTGAGCGGCGGTGTGGCGAAGAATATGGAGCTCTTCTTCGGGAGCGCATTCGCCGACATTACCGTTTGGGTAAATAACTTTCATTTCGTTTCTCCTTTATATGATATGTTTAACTTGAAAATAAAAAAGCACCCTTTGCGGCACGTATGCCGTCAAGGGTGCACTTATGCACGGTTCCACCTTGAGTTTTAACTCGATTTTCTTTAACGCAGAAAACGCCGAGACATACTTTATTTTCCGCCTCGGAGCTCGGAAGGGGTGTTCACCGAATAAGCATAAAGAAGCTCTCATCAATTGCTTCTCTTTCTGTGTATGCCAAAAAGACGGCTACTGTCTTCGTCAAAGCCTTTAGATAAATATAACACGGAAGCTTTTAAAAGTCAACGGTAAAACTTCAATTTTTTAAAATATTCCGTCATTTTTTAAAAAGGTGATTGAAAAAAGATAGATGGCAAGAAACATTACAGAGGCGTTATATCGAGTTAAAACAAGAGCTGCTACGGCAATCACAAGAAGAAATACCGTTCCTGCAATATCAAATACGCGGCATACTTTTTCGCATTTTGTAATATCTAGCGCACCTACTAATATCGGATAGATTATCCCTCTTCCGTCAAAGGAGGAAAACGGCAGAAGATTTATAATGCCGAGTGCAAGGCTTATAAGCGCGGCGGTGGGAAAAGCCGTGCGTAGTACCACATAAAGCAAGAAACTTCCCAAAGGGCCCGCTACGGAGACTATTTGTTGCTCTTTGTAGTTTAATGCGCCCTTTACGTTTATACATAGACCGCTTGCGCCGAAGCTTATATACGCGATTTTTCGCCCAAGCACAAACAGCGCGCCGATATGACAGAGCTCGTGAAAGATGATGGGTAAAAGATAACTTACGGGATTTTGCTTTGACACGACGAAAAGTCCGATAAGCCAGAGCGCACAAGACGGGTGGATGCGAACTTTATTCAAAATCACACCTCAAAAAATAAACTTTATACTTTTATTTATTGCAATACGCCTTGGTTTATGCTATAATAGAAAAAATTATAATAATTAATACTACGCGGAGGAATAATATGAAAGCGGTTATAACGGTTACAGGTAAGGACACTCCGGGAATAGTTGCGAAGGTATCTAGCTATTGCTTTGAATACGGCGGCAACATTCTCGATGTTTCTCAAAGTCTTTTGCAGGAATATTTTGCGATGATAACTCTCGTCGACGTTTCAAATCTCACGATACCCTTCACGGAATTCGTTGATAAGCTTGACGAGCTCGGCAAAAAAGAAAATCTTCAAATTACTACGATGCACGAAGATATTTTCAATTCAATGCATAGAATTTGAGGTAGCCATGATAAACACAAGAGATATACTCGAAACCATAAATATGATACGCGAGGAAAAGCTTGACGTGCGCACCATAACGATGGGCATATCGCTTCTTGACTGCCCTTGCGGCGCAAGCGGTGCTGACGCACTCGCTGACAGAATATACGATAAGATAACGAAGACTGCGGAAAATCTTGTGAAGACCGGTTGCGATATCGAAAAAGAGTACGGTATTCCCATCATAAACAAGCGCGTTTCCGTGACGCCTATATCAATGATAGGCGGCGATATCGGCAAAGACGGCTACGTGAAGCTTGCTAAAGCTCTCGACAGAGCGGCAAAGGCGCTCGGCATCAACTTCATCGGTGGCTTTTCCGCACTTGTGCAAAAGGGCATTACGACGGGCGACAGACAGCTTATGTCCGCTATTCCCGAAGCGCTCGCGTCGACTGATTTTGTTTGCTCCAGCGTAAACGTCGGCTCAACGAAGACGGGCATCAACGTAGACGCGATAAATATTTGCAGTAACGCGATAACCGAGCTTGCCTCTTTAACGGCGGATAAGGATTCCATCGGTTGTGCAAAGTTCGTGGTATTCTGCAACGCTCCCGAGGATAATCCCTTTATGGCAGGCGCATTTCACGGCGCAGGTGAGCCCGAAAAGGTCATTAACGTAGGCGTATCGGGCCCCGGAGTTGTCAGAAGTGCGGTTGAAAGATTCGGAGAGGGTGACCTTTCCGCACTTGCCGACGTTATCAAAAAGACGGCATTCAAGGTAACAAGAATGGGTCAGCTCGTCGCTTGCGAAGCATCGAAGCGCCTTGACGTACCCTTCGGTATCATAGACCTTTCACTGGCACCTACTCCTGCAGTAGGCGACTCTGTAGCATACATTTTAGAAGAAATCGGACTTGAACAGTGCGGAACTCACGGAACTACTGCTGCACTTGCTATGCTCAATGACGCTGTCAAAAAAGGCGGTGTTATGGCTTCTTCAAATGTTGGCGGACTGTCAGGTGCATTCATCCCTGTATCAGAAGACGCCGGCATGATCGAAGCTGCCAAGGCAGGCACACTTACTATCGAAAAGCTGGAAGCTATGACTGCAGTATGCTCAGTAGGTCTTGACATGATCGTACTGCCGGGAGAAACTCCTGCAACAACGATCTCAGCAATAATCGCAGATGAAGCTGCCATCGGTATGGTAAATTCCAAGACTACTGCTGTCAGAGTAATCCCTGCTATCGGCTACAAGGAAGGTGAGATCCTCGACTTCGGCGGACTTCTGGGAAGCGGACCGATCATGGCGATAAATGAAAAAGCTTCCGATATTATGATCAACAGAGGCGGCAAGATCCCTGCACCTATGCAGAGTCT
>CALCTE010000236.1 GCA_937893885.1 uncultured Clostridia bacterium
TTCCTCAACAACTCCAATAAAACTTTCAAGTGGTCCTGCAACAATTTTTACAGTGTCTCCTACTTCATAGTTAATATTAACTGGCATTTTTTCAAATCCCATGCTACGTATTTCTTCAGCAGTAAGAGGAACTGGTTTTCCACCAGCGCCAACAAATCCTGTGACACCCCTCACATTTCTAACAATGTGCCATGATTCTTCTGTTAATTCAGCTCATGTTTGGTTTTAAGAATCCGCATACTGCCAATGACAACACCTCAGGCACGATAACCATCACCCGCATTTTGGAAACGTTGGAACCCGAGTTCCGAAACAAGGTTTGTGCCGTCTACTTTGATAATGAAGAAAAAGGACGTGTCGGCGCTCTTGAAAATAAGCATATTCAAGGCTACTATCGTTATTGGGATTCACTTATATATAATAATCCGGGGCTTTGGATAGATTCATGTGCTTCGGGTGGCAGAAGAAATGACCTTGAGACCTTGCGCCGCTCCGTGCCACTCCACTATACAGACGTAGGATACGGAAATCACCCTATTAAGCAATGTCAGCATCAAATTCACTTTGAGTGGATACCGTATTTCAGAGCTCATAATATGTCTTGGGATAATGAAGAAGGTGGATATGAACCGCGCTTGGAGCATAAAAAATGTGATGAATTTGCATATCAGAACGCAATGACGCCTTCGATCACCGTTATGACAGAGGCTTGGGGCGACGATGATGAATTCGAACTCGGCAGGAAGATGCTTCCTATATGGAGAAGAGCTGCCGAGATAGAGCTTCGCGCGGATTATTTCCCTGTTACAAAGAGCACAAAGATTAACAAGGAACTCTATGCCGTTGAGTTTTCCGATAATAAAGCGGGTGATGGATTCGTTCACGTAATAAGAAACACTCTTTGCGATACCGACACTATAACTGTTAAGCTACACGTTTGCAACAAGTCGAAATACGTAGTTGAAAATCCAGTAAGTAAAGAGGTAATGACCGTTTCGGGTGAAACACTTACATCGGGATTTACAATTACGCTTCCCAAGCGTTCGGGTGTTATTTGGTTCTATAAAAAAGTAGTAGACTAATATGAAAAGCCGAGGATCACTCCTCGGCTTTTTTCTAATTTTCGTATATACCCGTCACGGTTGCGGTGTCGATTATATGCCCTTGCATAGCATACCAAAGCTTGTTGTACGTAAATCCTTTTTCAAGCTCAAGCTCACAGTCGAGAGCGTATACGCACAGATCGTATCTGTGAGGTTTATCGGGAGGTGCCATTCCCGCATATCCCGTAGCATCGGCAATGCTTAATGAAGATACTGCACTGTGTTCGCTTGTTACGCCTTCAAGAAGATCGCTCCTCGTTTTGCTTGCGTTTTCTTCAAGTGACGTAGTCTTTAAATTCGCAATAAGCCAATGTATCCAAGTGAATCCGCAGACTTCTACAGCATCTTTGTCGTCGAGAACGACCGCAAATGTTTTCGCTTCCTTTGGCGCGTCTAAAATTTCAAAAGGTATAGACAGAGAAGGGTAGCCCATATATTTTTGCTCGCCTCGTTTGCCGTACTTATCGTCAAAATACCCGTTTTTAATAGCGCTTGTAATTACTTTCATATGTTTTCCTCCTGCTTTTTAAATATTATATCATTATTTCGGCTTGTTGTAAACAGCGAGATTGACAAACTTACACAATGATGATAAAATTAAATAAATATTCTATACGGAGATTTATATGGGACCGAGAAATTTTGATTACAACAAACCTGAAAAGCCCCAAAGCTTTAAGCAGATATTGCCGTACTTATTGAAGATATGCAAAGATCTTTTTGGCAGACTGTTTTACATATTCCGTCTTGTTTGGGAGACGTCGCCTTTTATTTTGGTCGTGCTTTCGTTAATTTCACTCATACAAGGCGTTATGCCGCTTATCGGTGCCGTTGCGAGTAAAAACGTAATTAACGCCTTACAGCAAAATAACGATACTGCGGGTGAGGGCTTTAAAGCTATTGTGATTTTACTTATTGCACTGTTTATCTATAATTTCACTTCTGCCTTTATAACTCGTCTTGACGTTGCAATAAAGCGCGTTTCGGGTGAGCTTCTTGCAAACAGAGTAAGGATAAAAATTATGGAAAAAGCTAAAGAGGTCGATATAGCAAGCTTTGACAGACCCGAGTTTTACGAGAAACTTGAAAATGCAAGCAGAGAGGCGAGTAACCGTCCCATAACGATACTCAGCTCCGTTTTTTCGGTCATAAGCTCGCTTATAACCGCGATATCTTTCTTTACGGTGCTTACTTCTTTTAACGGATACATTGCATTAATCGTCATTGCTCTGGCTCTTCCGTCTGCTTTTGTCAACTACCATTATCGCAAAAAGAATTTTCTCTATATGCGGCATAGGTCGAAAGAACGCAGACAAATGAACTATTATCTCCAAACGATGATAAATAAGGATACCGTCAAGGAGATACGTCTTTTCGGCCTTTCTCAAACGTTTATAAACAAATATAAATCAACTTTTAAAAAATATTTCAAGGGTATTAAAAGCCTTATAATAAGAGAGAATTTCTGGCACTTATTCTTTGCTTTGGCGTCCCAATGCGCAAACCTTATTTTCTTGGGAATTATTGCGTATAAGAGCTTCAAGGGAGAGATACTTATAGGTGACTATACATATTACACCGCCGCTTTAAGCTCGGTTACGGCATCTGTAGGTTCCATTGTGTCAACGACGTCTTTAATTTATGAAGGAACGCTGTTTATCGATAATATAATATCATTTTTGGCTGAAAAAGTTGGAATTAAAGCAAATACCGACAAACCTGCCAAAGTAACAAGAGGCGATCATACGATCGAGCTTGTAAACGTATCTTTTAAATATCCCGACTCCGACGTTTACGTTTTGAAAAACATAAGCTTGAAGATAAATTCGGGCGAAAGTGTTGTGCTCGTTGGTTTAAACGGTGCGGGAAAGACCACTTTAATAAAGCTTATTACACGTCTTTACGATGTGAGTGAAGGACATATACTTTTAGATGGCGTAGATATTAAAGAGTACGAGCCCACAGAACTTTACAAGCTTTTCGGAATTATTTTTCAAGATTTCGGCAAATATGCTGAAAGCGTTTCGGACAATATTGCATTCGGAAATGTTAACATAGAAAAGGATTTAGAAAAGATAAAGACGGCAGCACAAAAAAGCGGTGCCGCAGATTATATCGAAAAGCTTGATAAGGGTTATGAGACGCCTCTTATGAGGATATTTGAAGAAAAGGGAACGGAGCTTTCGATAGGTCAATGGCAAAAGCTTGCCGTAGCACGTGCGTTTTACAGCGATTATGATATACTCGTTCTCGATGAGCCAACCGCTTCTCTCGATGCTATTGCGGAGCAAGAACTTTATATGCAATTTGACGCTTTGAGAAAGGGTAAGATTACTTTATTTGTTTCACACAGACTTTCCAGCGCAACTATGTCGGACAAGATAATAGTTCTTGATTCGGGTTCTGTCGCTGAGATGGGTAATCACAAAGATCTTATGAAAGCAAAGGGCATTTATTATAAAATGTTTACGACACAGGCTAAGCATTATATAGAGAATGCAACACTTTAGTATTACAAAAATAAAAGGGAGGAAATTCCTCCCTTTTATTTTTGCGTAAACATAGGTTCAAGTTGTTTTCCTTCATATGCCATTTCAAGAGCTGACATAAAAAGCGGCTTAACGAACGTAAGAGACGAGGGTTTTGTTTCCGTATCGTCCTGATACATTGGAACGAAAAATACGTTCTTTCTATTTTTCATTCTCGCTATAGCCTCAAAGGAACCTGAAAGTGCATCGTTTGTTGATAAGGCGATAAGCAATTTTCCTCCGCTTCGTAGATGTGATTTCACAGCCATTGTGACGGGAGTATCGGTTATTCCGTATGCAAGCTTTGAAAGAGTATTTCCGGTACAAGGACAAATGACCATCATATCCACAAGCTTCTTAGGACCTATTGGTTCGGCATCAACTATGCTGCATATTACGTCGCGACCTGTTATTTCAACTACCTTTTCGTAAAAATCATTAGCTTTAAAAAAGCGTGTATCGGTATTTCTTGTGTTTAGCGACATTATGGGCAATATTTCTTTATATTTACGCTTTGCTTCTGACATAAGCGGTAATGTTTCTTTAAAATTGCAAAAAGAACCGCATATAGCAAATCCAAGCATTTTATTCAACTCCTTTCAGTATATGATCAATGGTTTTTGCAAGATATTTTCCCGCCGTTACCGGAGCGTATTTGCTTGGTAATGAGAGAGCTGAAATAACGCGGATACCGTATTTTTCCGCTTCTTTTAGATCAACTCCTCCCGGTTTTGAAGCAAGGTCAATAATGATAGTGTTCTTGTCAAGCTCTTTCAGTACGCTTTCTGTGATCACTTTATCGGGAATACCGTTAAATATCAGCTTTTTTCCTTTAAGAGCCGCGCATATATCTGAAATATGCTTACTTTTATATCCCAAGCTTTCCGCTTTTGAAAGTGCGGTTGCGCTTCTTGCGACTACCGTGACGATACTTCCGAGACTGTTGAGTGCTCTTGCGGTAGCTCTGCCGACACAGCCGAATGATAATACGGCACACTCGCATTCGTGTAGCGTTATGTCCGTTTCAAGAATTGCGATAGCGATAGCACCTTCTGCTGTAGGTATTGCATTAAGTACCTTTAATTCTTCTCTTTTGTAATAATCAACGGCAGTTATATTAAGTTTTCTGCATTCATTTATAAAGTTTTCATCAAGACAGCCTCCGAAGATCTTTTTCCCGCTTGTACATATCTTAAGAATCTCCGCGAGAGTGATCCTTTTATGTGAATATGCGCTTTTTATAAAACCTTGCGCATCGCTATAGGGGAGAGGCAAAATCAATATATCGGAGTTTTCAATACAATCAGACAATGTATCAGACATATATAAATTTTCGAAATCACCGTTATAGTTTTCATAGCCAAATACAGAAACTTCATATCCTAACCTTGACATAAATTTGGCACAGGACAACATTCTGTAATCACCGCCGATAACGGCAAGGCGAGCATTGTTTTTCATTGCGTTTTCCTTTCTGACTTTTATGGGTAACCCCACGTTTCATAATATGCAAAAATATAGGTACTGCCTATAGTATACGAAGGAATTATTTTGAAAAAAATTTAAATATTTATTGCAAAATGAATTATTGCGTGGTATAATACAAAAAGTTGTGAAAAAAGCATCAAAAAAGAAAATCAAGGAGAAAAGAAATGAGTTTGTTTAATGGAGTGATATCCGTAAAACCTTACGTCGTTTTCGTTATTGCTATCCTGGCAATTTTGTTTGTCGGATACGCTATCGGACGCATTAAGATTAAAGGCGTGTCGCTCGGCGACGCAGGTGTATTTATTATCGCACTTTTGTTCGGCGCTTTGCTTTACGAGCCCTTTGTCAATATGCTTGTTGTAAAAGGAAATGACGGAGCTGCTGTAACTTTTGCAAAGGATGCCCTTAAAATAGTAGAACAGCTTGGTCTTTTGTTCTTCGTAACTGCGGTAGGCTTTATTGCAGGTCCCAAGTTTTTCAGTAATTTGAAGAAAAACTTCAAATCATACGTTTTGCTTGGTCTTGTAATTATTATTGCAGGCGGCGAAGCAACTTCTGCTACTTATCGTGTAATTACTGAAGAAGATTTAAAATAATAACAAATAAAAGTTGATAGATAAACT
>CALCTE010000237.1 GCA_937893885.1 uncultured Clostridia bacterium
TTTCTTGTGGTGGTTTCATTTTGGGAGTTGCTCATTGACTAAACTTACGTTATACTGAACATTGAACCATGACGGGGTTATAAACACTTTCAATCTCACCTATGAAATTATGTATCATGTATAATGTATTAATTGTTGATGACGAACCTATGATTCGCCAGGGCATGGCCCATTTGATTCCATGGGAAACTTACGGCTTTACTGTTGTTGCTTCAGCAGCAAGTTCTTCTTCAACGCCGCCGATCTCACCGATCATAACGACAACCTTTGTTTCGGGATCTGCTTCAAACAAGGGAAGAAGATCAACGAATGTAGAACCGGGGATCATATCACCGCCGTTACCGATACAGGTAGACTGACCGATACCCTTGTTAGACATCATAAATACAGTCTCGTAGCAGTTCGTAGCACTTCTTGACATAATACCGACATTTCCGGGAAGGAAGATCTTGTGTGCCATAAAGCCTGCTTTAGACTTACCGGGGGAGATAACGCCAAAGGAGTTGGGACCGATAACTCTTACGCCTGCGGCTCTTGCAAGGTGGTAAACCTTCATCATATCGTGAACGGGAATATGTTCAGCAATTGTGAGAATGAGGGGAACCTTTGCGTCGATAGCTTCGATGATACTGTCATAGCTGTACTTTGCGGGAACGAAAACGATGGTCGTATTTGCACCCGTAGCGGCAATAGCCTCTTTAACTGTATTAAATACGGGAACATCTACAGCCTTGCCGTTGATGTTATCATAGTGAACGACCTGTCCGCCCTTACCGGGAGTTACACCGCCTACTACGTTTGTTCCGTAGATAAGCATCTGCTCAGTGTGGAAGGTTCCTTCACGTCCCGTAATACCCTGAACTATAAGTTTTGTATTTTGGTCGATGAGAATACTCATTTTGAATCCCTCCTTTGAACGAGTGTATCAACACCGGAGTCGATACCGTCAACAGCTTTTACGTTGTCGCCGAGACTTTCGATGATGCCAAGACCAATGTCTTTATTTGTACCTTCCATACGGATAACGATAAATTTGTCGTTGTGAAGCTTGGGAAGGATATTTGCAATACCGCCCGCAACTTCGTCGCAACGGGTTATTCCGCCGAAGATGTTGATAAATACATTCTTTACTTTGGGGTTAGTTGTAACGATACGAACAGCTTCCGCGATTCTGTCGGAGGTTGCACCGCCGCCGAGGTCAAAGCCTACGCAAGTCTTGATACCCTTTGCGGCAAGTCTGTCCATAGTGGTCATTATCATACCGGAACCGTTACTCATAACTGCGGTATCGCCTGTTTCATCGCAGGGAACATAGAGGAACTTGAATGCTCTTGCTTCTTTAACGAGAGGTTCTTCGGTTGCTGAGCTGATGCTCTCTCTGAATTCGATGATGTCGGGGTGGCGCTGTACGGCGATATCAATTGAGTTGTCGTCAACGCTTACCTTACCGTCGATAGCGAGGAATTCGCCCTGGGGGTTAACGGAGAGGGGGTTGATTTCAACGAGCATGCAGTCGTGCTTGTCGAACATTGTGTACATAGCGGTAAGAACCTTGTAAAGGCCGCCTGCGAGTGAAAGGTCAAGTCCTGCCTTGCTGAGAAGATACTTAGCCATGAAGGGCTGGATACCGATCAAGGGATTAACCGTGATCTTGATGATATCTTCGGGTGTTTCTTTAGCAACAGCCTCAATATCCATACCTCCTTTTGCGGAAAAGATAATTATGGGGCTCTTTGTTGCTCTGTCCATCATAATGGAAATATAGAGCTCTTTGTCTACGTCTGCCTTTTTGGTGAACATTATCTTCTTTACGGTATGACCTTTAATGTCCATACCCAAGATAGCGGAAGCTGCAGCTTTTGCTTCTTCCAAGTTGTTTGCGAATTTGATACCGCCTGCTTTACCTCTGCCGCCGATCTGAACTTGAGCCTTAACAACGGAAGGATACTCAATAAGATCTTTAACAGCGTCTATCTCTTCAACGCTGTCAACGACGACCCCGCGGTGAGCGGGGACGCCGTACTGACAGAAGAGTTCGACGGATTTATATTCCATTAAATCCATAACAAATCTCCTTTTGTTTTATTATCTTTAAATTAGCCCCAAATTTCCTCGGGTGTGGGAGCTGCTACAAAGCCCTTCTTTACTTTCGCAATACGTGTAACGTTCATAAGGTGCTTGTAAGAAAGGTTTTCGGAAATGCTGTTGTTACCCCAAGAACCGCAACCGAGAGTCGTGGTAGGTGTGAGGCTGTTAGCAAATGCACCGCCGTTCATCGTGGAGCAGATCTGATTGATAAGAACACGGCTTACGGGAAGCATGCAACCTGCATACTTAATGTGCTCATCGTTGTTGGAGTGAATTGATACGGAGTGACCCTTGCCCTCGAATTCGAGGTTAGCGGTTGCCATTGCTACTGCATCTTCAAACTTATCGTATGCGTATGTAGCAATTACGGGGCACATCTTTTCCTTAGAAAGCATATCTGCCTTGCCGTATGTGTCGGCTTTGAGAAGGATAACCGTTGTTCCTTCGGGAACTTCAACGCCTGCAGCTTTTGCAACGTCCTGAACGCTCTGACCTACGAGGTCCTTGTTCATTACGTTCTTGCCGGACTTTTCGTCGAGAGGGAATATAGCATCACGGAATTTAGCAACTGTTGCTTTGTCTTCAACGTAGAATGCGCCGTTCTTCTTTGCTTCTGCGATAATAGCATCGTAGTTTTCAGCGGGAGCGAAGATTGTCTGCTCACCGGAGCAAATGATACCGTTATCGAACTTACGTCCTGCGATGATTTTGGGAACAACTTCTGCAATATCAACGTCACGGTCAACGATGCACTGTACGTTACCTGCACCAACACCGAGAGCGGGCTTACCGGAGGAGTATGCGGATTTAACCATTCCCATGCCGCCTGTTGCGATAACGATGTCGCAAGCCTTCATAAGTTCGGAGGAAGCTTCGATGGAAGCGTCTTCAACTATCTGAATGGTGTTCTCGGGGAGGTTAAGACCCTTGAGAGCGTCAAGCCACATATCGAGAAGAACCTTCGTGCAGTTTCTTGTACGGGGGTGGGGAGAGATGATTATTGTGTTACGGCTCTTAATAGCGAACATGCAGTTGCACATGGGAGTAACGATGGGGTTCGTGCAGGGTGCGATAGCAGCAACTACACCGATGGGACGTGCAACGAGAGTAAGACCGCTTTCTTCGTCTTCTTCGATAACGCCTACAGACTTCTTTCCCTTGAGGCTGTGCCAAATGATGCTGGACTTGCCTTTGCACTTTGCAACCTTGTCTTCATAAACGCCCATTCTGCTTTCGTCACGAGCCATCTTTGCAAACATTTCAGCGTTGTCATAAACGACCTTTGCCAAGATTCTGCAGACTTCGTCGACTTTAGCCTGGTCGAAGTTTGCTTCGAGCTCTTTTTGAGCGATTCTGGATTTTTCAACTAATGATGCGATGTATTCCTTTGTTTCCATGGTGATTTCCTTTCGTGTATTTATATATTTTATTTTTTAATAATGGAAAGCGAATTGATAAATGCTTCTGCTTCGGCAATGTCTTTTTCGCCGTCGAGAACGATAACTTCAAGATCGAATTTTTTGATCTCGCCGGGTTTGATCATGGGAAGCTTGCCGTTTTTCTTAAGTTCATACTCGGTTCCCGAAGCAAAGCAGTTGGTGGGTTGCATTCCGAGAACGTAGTCTCCCGAGCCCATGCTCTTCCACTCGAGAAGATAGGGGAATTGGTCGACCTTGAACTTGATCATAATACCGAGCTTCGTGTTATCGTTGACTATAGCGGAAGCGCAGATTCCGTCTTCATTGCAATAAGGCTCGTGTACGAAGACTTCCTCGGGGTGATTGTCAATGGGAGAGCTCATAACGTTGAAGTTTGCAACGTTTGCTTCTGCAACGGGGTTCATAGAATGTGTCTTGTTGACCTTGCAGATTAGTCTTGAATCCTTGTCGACTACGGGGAAGCCGGAGTTGATGTGAAGCATATGCATTAAAGGTGCTTCATCAAATGCTTCATTTTCAACCTCTGTGTTAAAAGTGAAGCTTTTTGAGCCGAGCTTTGTTTTAACCTCACGTCTTATTGCGAGATTTTCTTTAAAGAGAGCGCATTCTCTCATCTCGCCCGCAACAGAAAGAATGTAGTCGTCACCCTCCCAATAGGTGTTTGCGCGGAGATTCGTTGCGGGGATCGTACGAATACGTCCGTGGAAAATATCATAATCATGCCACTTGGGGTTTTCGCCAAAAAGTCCTACGTTTGAAAATCCGCAAGAATAGATAAGACCGCCGGAGCACTGAGCACGGTGGAAGTTCCAACCGTTAGCATCTAAAGCGCCGGGCATTACAAGTCCTGCTTTAGACTTAAAGCAAAGTCCCATGCCCTTATACTTGAAATCGTAAACGTCAAGCGCCTTGGATTCCGTAAGAGTATATTGGAGAACGCTGTTGTCAACGTTATACACCTTTATGCCTCTTGCTCTGTCATCAAGTATCTCTTCGTGACGGATACCCGCTATTTGGTCAATATTACCTGCAACGCGGAGAATATCGGCCTTTTTCATTTCCTTGCCGTAGATGTTTGCCATTACAGTTACCTCCTTTTTATTTTGAAAAGATAGCTATATTACCGGGACGCATAAACTTAACTCTGTCGGTAATGCCCATATCCTCTGCAATGTCTGCAAATTTTTGAGGATTGCCACCGTGTTGCATAAACGTCCAATAGTGGCAGGGGATTATCGTCTTTGCACCGAGTTCAACCGTGAGCTTTGCGGCTTCCTCTTCGTTAAGGTTACCGTATGCTCCGTTGATAGGTGCGATGAGAAGGTCGGGTGTTACCTTTACGGCTTCTTTGATCTTCTCAATGTTATAGCCCGTGTCGCCGGTGATGTAGATCACGTAACCGTCAATGTTGATAATAAATCCGAGTGCGTCGGGAGCCATTTCTCCGTGGTCGGAGAATACGCCTTGCATCTTTATATCACCGACCTCGAAGAGCTGTCCTCTTGCAATTTCGGTAACGGTCGTCATATCGATACCGTCACGTTTACACAATGCGGCAGCAGAGGGAGATGCAAAAATATTCATCTTGCACTTCTTTGCAAGAGCGGGTACGTAGTCCATATCGTAGTGGTCTTCATGCTGATGAGAAAGAAGGAGCGTGTCACAAGAAAGCTCGTCTTCTTTAAAGGGGAAGGGGGACAGACGTCTGAATCCGCAAAGTCTTTCGCAAGAATCGGAAGCATATGGGTCGAGCATTATCTTATGGCCGTTTTTGTCA
>CALCTE010000238.1 GCA_937893885.1 uncultured Clostridia bacterium
AGCAGCCACTGGTTGCCGCGGGCAAACTGCAGGTCCCGGGTGGAAAGATCGAAGCAAAGGGCGGTGTATGCTGCATCAAGACCGGCGACGTTACCGAGACCATCATCGAGGCTGAGACCGTCGTTGAGGATCTGGGTTCCCTGACCGCCAAGTGGGCAAAGAAGCAGTACTCCGTTGCGGTTACCGATGCAAACGGTAATGAGGTTGTAGATGATAACCACATTCACAACGACGGCGAGGATCATTTTATCGAATGTACCTTCGACCAGCTCTACGGCGGCGGTCAGGGCGTTTACGGTACTGCAACCCACGACGGCGTAACGGTTATTTACAACAACAAATAAATAACATTCCGTTCCAAGCCCTTCGGGGCTTGGGCGGCAAGCAGAGAATACAACTTGCTTTAATGGGGAAGGTTGTGTTTTCTGCTTGCTGATATGGCAAATAAAGGAGTTATATATGACTGCACTAAAAAAAATATGGAACGTCGTATCCACGGTGCTTGTGGTGCTTATGGTGCTCTCTGCGGTCTTTTTAATGGGCACGCGGCTTTTTGGGTATGAGTGCTACACAGTAATATCGGGCAGTATGGAGCCCGAATATATGGTCGGCGACCTTCTTTACGTAAAGAAAGTCGATGTAAACAGCATCAAAGTCGGTGACGATATTACCTTCGTCTTAAACGAAGACCTCGTCGTTGCCACGCACCGAGTAGTGCGCGTAGACACGGAAAATCAAAGATTTTACACAAAGGGCCTTGCTAACGATATCGAAGATGCTCCCGTGCATTTTAACAATGTTATCGGCGTGCCGCAGTTTCATATTCCGAAGCTTGGGTACGTGTCCGACTTCGTTCAAAACCCGCCCGGTATGTACATAACCATCGGCGGCGGTATTATCCTAATATTGCTCGTTTTTCTCCCCGATATGCTCGGCAAGAAGAAAAAGGAGGACAAAGAAACGGCTTCTTCCTCACGGACCGATGCTTTGGCAGAGGAAAACGAAAAACTGAAAGCAGAACTTGAAAAGCTCCGCACAGATATGGACGGCAAAGATGCCGAATAATTACGGTTTCGCATTCGCGCCTGTTAAGGAATTCCGACAGGCACGAGTTTGAAATATATTTTTGAAGAAAGGAGGAAAAGCAAATGAAATTCAACAAGAAAAAGGTGTTCGTCGTAGCTCTTGCCATCTCTCTCGTTGCAATTCTCTCCATGGGAACTTTGGCTTGGTTTACGGCAAGTCAGTCTATCGAAAACATTTTCCAAGTATCCACAACGGATGACAATCAAACTCCCGATTTCAGCATTCTTCTTTATGAAAACATCGTAGATCCCGATACGGGCAAAATGATCGACACAAACGGTGACGATACAATCGACGAGCTCGACACGACAACTGTGGGCAATACTTACACAAGTCTCGCTCCCAATGATTTGCTTGACAAAAATCCCACTGTTGTTAACACAGGCGCATACGATCAGTACATTCGCGTAACCGTTACCTTGAACGATGCGGACAAGTGGGTTCCCTTACTTAATAAGTACCAACTTACCATCGATGACGTTATCGTAGGCTACGAGGATGCAAATTGGCGCAGCGAGGTTGTTGACGAAGATTACACCGACGGAGTTGTTGTAAATCAGTACTACTTTGAAGGTAAGCTTCTTCCCGACGCTTCCGCAACGCTCTTTACCGGCATCAAGATTCCCGAAGTGTTTACGATCGAAGACGTAAAGGAATTTGCAGGTGAGTTCAATATGACTATCGTTGCAGATGCTATCCAGGCTGATAACACCGGCGACAACGCTTACGATGCATTTGACGAGTTTTGGAGCTAATTTCCAAAGAAAACACAAAATGAAAGGAGGTAGCCTTTATGAAAACTGAACAAATAGCAATTTGCACAACGGGGGGGTATACTCTTACTCTGTTTGGGTATATTGCACAACAATCATGGAGGCGGCCTCTACTCAACTAACTGCCTCCGTTTGTCGGCGCTGACGGAGTGCGGTTTGCGCTTGCGCCGACAATAAATAAGGAGGTCATAGGTAATATGACAAACAAAAGAAGTACCAAGCACGCACTTCTTATGAGCGCCCTCGCACTTTTACTGTGCGTATCTATGCTCATCGGAAGCACGTACGCTTGGTTTACAGACAGCGTTACCTCTACGGGTAACATCATCAAGTCCGGTACGCTCGATGTAACAATGGAGTGGAAAGACGCTACGGAAAACGGCGCATATAAGAATGCTGACGACGGCGACCCCATCTTTAACTACGATATGTGGGAGCCCGGCTACGTTGAAGCAAAGAACATCAAGATCGCAAACGTAGGCACGCTTGCTCTTAAGTATCAGCTCAACATTCTTGCTGAAACTGCTGTATCCGAGCTTGCTGACGTAATCGACGTATATTATGCTGACGGCGAGAAGGCTCTTGCAAACAGAGATCTTACCGCACAGGGACTTACCCGTCTCGGTACTCTTACTGAGGTTCTTGCGGGCATAAGCACGACCGCTTCCGGCAACCTCAAAGCAGGTGAAAACCATACTGTTACTCTTGCACTCAAGATGCAGGAGAGCGCAGACAATAAGTATCAGGATAAATCCATCGGCTCTACGTTCACAGTTCAGCTTCTTGCAACACAGCTTATGAGCGAAGATGACAGCTTTGACGATCAGTATGATAAGTACGCTTCGGTTGCTTGTTTGGATGCAATGAAGGAAGCACTTGCGGATGGACATACTGAATTCAATTTTATGGGCAACACCATCAACTTGGATCGCGGTCTTACAAAAGCAATGGTTCCCGCAGGCACCACTATTACTATTAGCAACGCTAATGTTAACGGTCGAAGCTACGGCAACGGCGTTGATGGTACCGTGATCTTTGAAAACTGCACCTTCACCAACACCGGTGCTTATTCCATTCATTTTGACAACGGAGCCGGCAATGTGATCTTCAAAAATTGCACGCTGTACGGATGGAACTCCTTTGGATCCTCTCTGAACAGTGTCAGCTTTTATGACTCCGCTTTGTACGGCAATGGTATGTATGCTCTGATCCGTTCCTATGTAAATTTGTACCTCGAAAATTGCACATACGACATATCAAAGGCAGATCATACAGACGAATTCTCTGAGGGCATTGAGGCAGTAAACGGTGCACAGCTCGAAATGGTAAATTGCTCACAGGTATTGGCTTCTGCCGAGGCTTTCATCGGTGCAACCAAGGGCGGAAACGTCTCCATCACCGAGGATATCGTTTACAACAATACTGATCCCCAAAAGCAGATGATTATGGAGTCCGATGCTGCTATTAATTTTGAGGGCAATGGCAATACCATTACTACCGAAGGTGCCGATCCTTCCATTGGAAATCACGGCTATGTTGCATTTGTTCCTCCCGCAGGTGAGAATGTAACAGTCAGTGATTTAACCGTTACAGGTACCGGCTTCGTAGAGGTTGGTCATTATGGAATTGGCGGCGGACAGTATGTTCTCAATAATGTAAAAATTGAGAACCTTGCTTCTACCTTAGCTAACGGCGATAAGGGATTCACCCTCGGCTGTGCATTTATGGGAATGGGTGATGTAACTCTAAATAACTGTGTGATGACCGGCACTACCAGTGTTGTGGAAGGCTCAATGGCTGTTGACCTCGGCTGTGGTCAGGCGTGGTCCGGTTATACGGATGGCAATGATAACAAAATTTCTACAACCATTAATGGTGGAGAATACGGCACCATCTACTGCTGGAGCCAGTCTATTGTTACCGTGAACGGTGCGAAGATTGACACTCTCCGTGTTTCTCCCATTAACGGTAATGTAACTGTCAAGTCAGGAACTAAAGTTGAAAAGCTTATTGTTGATTACGGCACTTCCGCAGGCAATGTTAATCAGGCAAGACTTCAAAAGCTTGTAATTGAAGAAGGCGCAACTGTTGGTGAGATTGTTTATGCAGATAATACCTATACAGTTGCTACATGGAACACTTTTGTAGCTGCGTTTGGTGCATAAATTCCAATTTATTTACAAAAATTCCGTCCTATCCCGCGTTTTGCGGGATAGGCGGCGATCAAATGGCACAACTTGAAGTAAGAAGTACTAGTAAAGAGGGGAGAAGTTGCGTCTTTTGATTGCCGAAAAATAATGTAGGGCGGGGCTTATTCCCGCCGCTACAAAACACAATCGAATCAAAACGGCGGGAGTAAACTCCTGCCCTACGATATATTATTATAAAAGGAGGCCAGGCAAGTGGGAAAGACCAAGCTTAAAATATTTGTCATAGCTTTAGCGGCGTCACTTATTGCGTTTATCAGCACGTCCACGCTTGCATACTATACTACCGTCGGAAAAGCCACCAATGTCGTGACCTCCGGTAATATTCAGCTTATAATCCATGAAACGACCGACGGGGGACAAGAATTTCCCGAAGAAGGCGTATACATCGTCCCCGGAGATATCGTATCCAAGGTAGTCACAATAGAAAACGACTGCGAGCATCCGTTCTATCTTCGCGTGAAGATCGTTTACGGTGTGGATTCCGAGGAGCTTTCAGCCGATGACTGCTTTAAGCTCAACATAAGCGACGAGCATTGGGAGCTTTTTGACGGCTGGTACTACTATAAGGGTATCGTAGAGCCTCACGAAACTACGCCGAAAGTATTCTCTCACGTGGAGATAGTAGGCGGAAAAGTGGATAACAGATATCTTGGCAAGACCTTGACTCTCACCGTAAATGCGCAGGCCGTACAAAGTGAGAATAACCCGATAACAGACGGCAACACCTTTACCGCTTCGGGTTGGCCCGCAGAGTAAGGAGGAAGGATAGATGAAGAAGATAATTACGTTTTTGATCGTTCTTTTTCTCATATCTTCGGCGGCTTTTTCGGTATACGCAGAGGGCGGCAAGGTCAATTACAGTGGTAATGCAGGTGAGTTTTTATTTGAGCCCGGAAGCGATAATTCGATAAGCGACCTTTTTCCCGATTTTAAGGGCGTTATGCCGGGCGA
>CALCTE010000239.1 GCA_937893885.1 uncultured Clostridia bacterium
CATTGGTTCTTCCTTTTGAATGGAAGAAGTGATTATTCGTCGCACCTTCCTCTACTAAAACATAGTAGCCGAATTGAGCAGCAGGAGAAGCGATGATTTCGGGATCAAGAGATGATTCCCAGCCAAACTCGCTTATATCTACCTTGAATTCAATATAAACAACGTTTTTATCATCACTTCTTGTAACGATATATTCAAGTCCGCGTCCGCCGTTGTAGTTGTAATCGGTTACGAAGTTACGTTTCTCATCAGCATATTCAGACCATACACGAGAAGCTTGTTTTTCATCCCCGTCTATAGAAAAGTCGATAACCTTTCGGTTATAGTTTTCGGTAACGCCCTGAGGAGTCACCCACAGTCTAAAGGTGTGGCCCGACTTATGCCTGCCCTCTGCATCATATACAGAATTATCCCAAGTTTCTCCTTCGGACATATCGATAATTACAGCGCCGTAGATATATTCGTAATCCGCCTTTATTTCATAAACGAAATTATCAATTCCTGTTGCTGTATACGAACTCGGAATACGAGTAAATTTATCAAACGTACCGTCACCGCACGCAAGAACAAGCCAAATGCTTTCATTGAACACGCCATCCACGTATACATAATCGGATGCAGTTCCCGATATCGGGCTAACTGTACCTATGGAGCTTTCGGCTTCAACAGCTACCGAATAGGAAACTGCGCCATCACTGATTACCTCGGAAAGAGGAACCTTAAATTCATACCTGTAAAAATCACCTGTGATCTTTTCGGTCATAGCAATAGACTTGCCATTCGCGGTAAGAGTAGCCGCAGCAGTAGAAACTATCGCACCGAAGAAATAGTTATCGTCAGCACGGAAATCGTATTTACCGACCGAACCGTTACCGATATATTTAACAGTATCCATGGACACCAAATTCTTCGATGTGCCGGACTTATATTCGGTTATGGTCTTTCCGCTTGTATAATAATCAGTAAGACCTACCCAAAGAGTTTCGTCAAATTTACCATCTACGGTAACAACGTCGTCAAGCACACTTTGAGCTTCTCCTCCGCCGTTAAGGGGCTTAACAACATTACCGCCGCCGGTCCAGTTAGAAGCAGAAGGAGTCAAATCATAGTCCCCGTTAGAAACCGCGTTAATCGGATGATAAAGCGACTTTTTGTTGCCGTCGGTATCGGTTATATCGACAGATACGTAATAATATATTTCGCCGCCTTTGGTGGAATGTTTGTTTTCATCAGGTCTATAAGAGTCGGTCGCGCGGTTACGGAATTCAAAATAATACTTGCCGTCATCGGCATATCTGTATTCTAGCAAATACCTATCGTTATACATAACAACAGTGCCATCCGCACCCGTCTGACCTTCTTCGCTCAGCACAGCGCGTCCGTCACTATACAAATCCTCATTAGCCTTTTCAGCCCTAACATAAACCTTTTCGTCCTTGAGCGTGAAAACAAAGCCCGATGTAACCGCACGGTTACTCGATGTATTGACAAAGTCCTCCAGATAAACGGTAAAGGTCGCCTCGGTAATACCGTCAGGAAGAGCAACCATTGCGCCTGCATAAAAATGCTTATTATCCTTGCGGAGCTGATACTGGTACATAAGTTCACGCGCCTGTGACGAAACCGAAACGGCATTCCATGTGCCCGTCGCCGAGGTTACATAGTTCCAGTTATCAATATCCCAACCGTTATCCTTAAAATAACCGTCAACCTGAATAGTTTCGGGGATAAACTGACCGTTCGCATTATCAATCGATTGGTTTTCGGTTTCATCATTCGCAACACCGGGACCGTGCGCAAGTGCCGTTATAAACATAGCAGGTATCATGCACAAAACCAATATTGCGGAAAGAATTCTCGACAAATTCTTTTTCATTCCATGTGCTCCTTTCAAAGCAATATATAAAAATACACCATTATAATTAAAATTATATACATTGTACACCTTACATTACGCTTTAGCACTATACTCAAACAACACACTTTTTCATTTAACAGTCGAAATTGTAAACTTTCTAAACAAAAAACGCTCCCTATTTGGCGTGATACTCTTAACGGAGTATCACGCCAGTTCTATTCGCCTGCGGCGAGTTCTATTGCTACGCAGTGTTATTCGGCTTACGCCGAGTGATATTTGCTTCGCAAGTTTATGAGCGAATAGAATATCACTGAAGCCGTAAGGCTTCAATATCACTTTCGCAAAGCGAAAATATCACGCTGACTTTAGTCAGCATATCACTTATCAGACAAAAAGAAAGAGAAGACTCGTTATGATACGAATCTTCTCTTTTCTGTTGTTAGTGGGTTTGGGCTACTGCCCAAGTGCATTTGTACTTACAAATGCGATGCTGGTTCTTAGCTGA
>CALCTE010000240.1 GCA_937893885.1 uncultured Clostridia bacterium
CGCTGACACCGCGTCTGATCGCTCTTTCTAAAAAGCCCATAAAGTATCCTCCTTTTCAATGGATAAATTTTTCATCGTTTGGGGTGGTGCGTTATCTTTCATTTTTTTGGAAACAATCCCGGCAAGCTCCGAAAGCGTCTGTGCTGTCATAGCAATCATCACATACACACTGAAAACAATGTCGGCACTGATTGAACCGCAAGGCAAGCTGCTGGGTTGCTTTCACCTTTGCGTGGTTAAAGGCTGACTGGCTTAATTTGTTCGCCCTGCCATCCGCACACCTCGCAAGAGTTCGCACACTCCGACAGATCAGCGGTATCTTCGCTCCGTACTGCTTCTTGCCGCAGATCGGACACTCAGCATAAAAGCGCAAGGTTTCCGCATCCACTCGGATTCGCTTGTAGAACAGTTTCATATTCCACCTCCGTTCTGTAGATTTACCGTTTGTAACTTTTTTGGGGCGCTTTCCGTTTTTTGCTCAAAAGCCATTGAAAAATATGCCCACATATGATATAATATTCAGTAACATATGGGGACTGCCTCTGTGACGCTCAGCCGACAGAGAAGTTTATGTTGGTACTGTGTACCAACATAAAGGGATATCCCTTTAGCTTTTTCACCGTCATCGGGAAGGATATAGCTTGCCCCTCCCGTATGTTACACCTATAATTGTACTGATTTTTTCGGGATTTGGTATCCCCCGTTTGGGGGATTTTTGGGGGGATACCCCGAAAAAACGGGGGATTTTTCAAAAAATTGCGGGGGATAACCCCTTTTCGGATAAAAATTTGACACAAAGGAAGGTGCGCTTTATGAATCACCCGATTCTCATAGAAAACCAAAAAAAGAGGAGAGATATTCCGCTATGGATGCTGGTCTGTTTCTCTATGTTCAGCTTTTGGCAGATGGGATTTATCTATTATTTCCTTGAGCCGTCCTCGGCTCTCGACGGAAAGATCCCCATCGACATTAACATCGATTACGGCACTACGCTGACAGCGGTTTGTTACATACTCGGTATCCTTACAATGATCTTCTTGCCGAGGATTATTACGTGGGCGCAGAGGATCGCCACGGGTGTTGCACTGGTTTCGGCAGTCGCTTTCTTTCTTCCTCTGCCGGACGATATTCTGCGCCTTAACATTTACCTGCAGATCTTCTGCTGCTGCCTGATGATCGGTTTTGAGACCTTCCTTGTGGTCAACTGCTTTTCCGAAAAAAGCAGTATCAAGTATCTGACCTTCGGCTACGGCATAGCGGTGTTCCTGATCGCTTTGGTTCAGAACGAGATCGTGTCGATTACGTTCTCTGCCTTCCGTTACGCAATGATAGCGGCGCTTGTGCTTTTGTTTATCTTCTTCCTGAGTATGCCCGCAGGCAAGGAGCAGCTGCCGCAGTTTGTGAAAAAGAGCGACGGTCTTATCCCGCCGAAGAAGATGATGTGGGGGGCTTATCTTATTGCTTTCATTGCTGCGCTGATGGGCGTTGGCGGTCCTGCGGTCGTAGGCAAGGTCGAGCACGGCGTGTCTATTATGTATTTGGTAGTGGCTCTTTCAAGCTTTACTATGTATTTTCTTCATAAGAAAGCGAACATTCATCCCTTCCGTATGGTGCCCCTGTTTGTCGGACTCGGTGGGTTCGGTTTTCTTGTAATGCTTGTGTCCGCATACGTTCCCGCACTTTCCTACGTCGCCTGCATACTCATTGGATTCGGTATGACGGTATGTATGCTCGCTCCGCTTTACGGTGTGCCGATTATGAAAGCCTATCCGTCAAGATACGTAGCCTCCGTAATTATCGGGCTTGCCATCACGGCGGTTCTTATCCATGCGGTTATTGCCGAGATGTTCCTCGGTGCGCCTATCGCGCTGTATATCTTTTACGCCGTGGTTATGGCGGCGCTTGTGTTCGTTTTTACGCAGGTTGAACCGTTTTTGATGTTCGCACTTCGCCGCCGTATTGCCGACGATACCGTTACTGCAACAGAGGAAGAATCAGAGACGGCTCCCGCTGCAGAAACAGAGACAAAAACCGAGCCTGCGGTTGTTGCGACAGACGGGGAGGAAAATCCTCTTGCAAAGCTCAGCCCCAAGAAGCGAGAGGTTGCGGAGCTTATCTGTCTTGGCTACACCAACAAGGATATTGCAAAAACCCTTGTCATTTCCGAGCATACCGTGAAGGATTATGTAAAAGATATTTATTATACTCTGGCGGTTCACAGCCGTTTGGAGCTTGCCGCCCTTGTAAACAATTACCGCTTGGCAAACAAAAAATAACAAACTGAAGTCAGTGCAGATGTTGAAGCTGAATCCGCTCTCTCTGTTCTTTCAAAGAGAGAGCTTGAGGTTGTTGAACTTATTGCCGGCGGCTACAGTAACGCAGACATTGCAAAAATACTGTTTATTTCAGTTCATACCGTCAATGACCACACAAAAAATATCTACCGCAAACTGAACGTTCACAGCAGATATGAACTCACGGCACTTGTCAATAGAATAATAATCAAAAAATAAACCAACAACAAAGCCGATGAATTATCATTGGCTTTTTGTATGAAATATCATATATGATTATACGCTCCTCATCACCTGCTTCTGAGTGGATGAGGAGCGTATTTTGATTCTAAAACACAGTTTGGTCAAGTATAGTAAATTTCTCTTATCTTAACAGTTGTTGTAATTTTGTTAGCTGCAAAAATCTTCTTGCGTATCTTGAAATCGTGAAACGGATGAAGAATCAGCCAATCCATTTTCTGCTTGGCAGCAACGGAAAGGTTAAGCTACTCAGCATAATTCTGCAGTCGGATAGATTATCAGTTATTCCTTGTAAATCAACACATATTAAGACTACTATGCTTTGTAAATATTAGACACCACGTCATTCTTACATATTTTAAGTGATTACAGAAGTCATTTGGAGTAAAAAACACAGCGCAAGTGATTGAAAGAATCCCGTTTTAATTCAACTGTCAGGGATAGAAATTGCGAAGGTGGTTGAATGAAATAAATCAAGAAGGAAATCAAAACGGTATGCACT
>CALCTE010000241.1 GCA_937893885.1 uncultured Clostridia bacterium
CAACAGCGAGAGCAAGTAATCTTTTAGTCATTTTGTATAAAATCCTTTCAAAAAATATAAATACAACTGTTTGCATTATATCAAACACCACAATCAAAGTCAATAGAAAAACGAGGGATTTGCAAATTTTACATCGCAAATCCCTCATTATATCATATCCGTTTTACATTTTTTCAGCAGTGCTCGGCGGCGTTTATAATCGGGCAAGAATTTTTCTACCTCTGCCCAAAATTTCTGCGAATGATTCATATACTTTACGTGGCACAGCTCGTGCACTACGACGTAATCAAGAAGCTCTGCGGGAAACAAAAGAAGAAGGCAGTTGAAGTTCAAATTGCCCTTTGCACTGCAACTGCCCCATCTCGTTTTTTGCTTTCTCACCGTCACCTTACCGTAGCGCACGCCCATTACATCGGCAAAATACTTTACCCTCTCGCCTATCACTTCTTTTGCTTCGGCTTTGAGCCTTCGTATTTCTTCTTCCGAGAGCTTTTCTTCGCGCGGCATCTCTTTTATTCGATTTTCCATTATCCGAAGGTGCTCATCAAGCCACTTCGCCTTACCGTCGAAAAACGCCCTTATACTCATACTTGTCGCCGTGCGGGGCGCTCGCAAAATCACCTCAAGCCGTGGCGATATCTCAAGACAAAAGCTTTTCCTTGCACTTTTTATAACCTTTACGTCTTCAAAATTCACTTCTTACACCTACGTTAAAAATAGTGCCTTACGCAAGCGATGACCTCGCCCAAAATTCTGACTTCGTCAACGATTATGGGCTCCATAGCTGAATTTTCAGGCTGAAGTCTTATATGGCCGTCTTCAACGAAAAGTCTCTTACAAGTTGCCTCATCGTCGATAAGTGCAACGACTATCTTACCGTTTTCGGCAACGGGTGTGCTTTTTACGATGATATAGTCGCCGTCCATTATTCCCGCTTCGATCATACTCTCGCCCTGTATCTTCAGCGCAAAAAGCTCGTCATTTCTCACACCCGTACGGGTAGGCGCAAACTCAACGAATCCGTCACGGTTTTCGACAGCCGTTATCGGCACGCCCGCAGCTACTTTACCGAGAAGCGGCACTTTCAATACGTTGTCGGTACTCTCCTCGCCGCCTACTCTCAAACTGCGGCTCTTTCCGTCGTCTTTTACAAGTCTTCCGTCCTTTATGAGCCTTTCGATATAGGCGTGGACAGTCGAAGTGGACTTGATGCCCACCGCATCTCTTATATCTCTGACCGAGGGAGCATAGCCCGTCTTTTCGCGGCTTTTCTTTATGAATTCAAAAACCTCTTCAAGCTTTATATCGGTATTACGCATAGCTTTTTCTCCTAACAAATTCTGCTTACCAAGTACAATATACCACACTTTTTTGCAAATGTCAAACTTTTGTTCGTTTTTTGTCGAAATACTTTTACAAATTTTTCCTTTGCACAAAAACCTTTCGCAAAATATGTGCATTTTGCATAAAAGGTGCGATAAAAAAGTTGTTTTTGTTGTAAAAATAATCAAAATAACTATTGAAATTTCGTCTTTTTTGGTATAAAATATATGTATGTAATCGCGAGCGATTATTAAAACGATCATTTAGATAAGGAGATAAGACCCATGACAGAAACGAAAAACATTCGCAACATTGCCCTAATCGGACACAGCGGTAACGGCAAGACCACTCTTGCCGAGGCTATGCTTTATCTGTCCGGCACATCAGACCGCTTCGGTAAAGTAACCGACGGTAATACGGTGTGTGACTACGATCCCGAAGAGATCAAGCGAAAGTTTTCGATTTCTGCTTCGATAGCTCCGGTACAGTGGAAGGAGATAAAGATAAATCTCATTGACACCCCCGGTTTCCCCGATTTTGAGGGCGAAGTCGACCAAGCGCTCCGCGTTGCCGATATCGCTTTAATACTTGCCGACGCAAACAGCCGTGACGGCGTACGCGTAGGTATGGATATCGCGTGGCAGAAAGCAACCGAGGCGGGTATCCCCAAGGCGATATTCGTAAACAAAGTCGACGACGAAAACGCTAACTTCAAGAAGACATTTAACAAGCTCCGCGAAAAATTCGGCGTAAGCGTTTGCCCCGTACTCGTTCCCCTCATCGTTGACAGCAAGGTAGTAGCTTATGCAGACCTTCTTGAGCATAAGGCATTCGTATACGATGCAAAGACGGGCGCTTCGAGCGAAGTGGAATTTCCTGCGGAAGCTGAAGCCGACGCGGCAATGTACGCGGAAATGATCGCGGAATCTCTCGCGGGCACGTCGGACGAAATGATGGAAAAATTCTTTGCAGGCGAAAGATTTACGTTTGAGGAATCCATCGCAGCGCTTTCAAAGGGCATACTTGACGGAACGATAGTCCCCGTTATGTCCGGCGCGGCACTTCGTCTTCAGGCGATATCCTCGCTTTGCTATCACATCAAGCACTTCTTCCCCACGCCTCTTCACAGAACCGAGCTTACGAGCGAGGGCGAAGATGTCGCAATAGCAGAAAACGGCGATCCTTCCGTATTCGTATTTAAGTCCGTCGTTGACCCCTTCGTAGGAAGAATGACCTTCTTCAAGGTCATGAGCGGCACTTTAAAGAGAGATATGACCTTAAAGAGCTCCACCGACGGCCACGGAGAAAAATTCGCGCACATCTATGTGATAAGCGGTAAAAAGCAAACCGAGGTCGACGAGCTCGTTTGCGGCGATATCGGCGTTACCACGAAGCTTTCCGATGCGGAAACAAACGAAACGTATTATCTCACAACTCCCGTAAAATACAGAGAGATCGAATTTGCAAAGCCGTATTCGTATATGGCTATCGTTCCCAAAGCAAAGGGCGACGAGGATAAGATATCGGGCGGTATTTCGAAACTCCTTGAGGAAGACCGCACTCTGCGCTACGAAAACAACGCCGAGACGAAGCAGATGCTCATTTACGGTATGGGCAACACGCACCTTGACGTAGTGGTATCGAAGTTAAAGAGCAAATATTCAACCCAAGTCGATCTCGTCACGCCGAAGATTGCATATAGAGAGACGATAAGAAAGCCCGTAAAGGTACAGGGCAAATACAAGAAGCAGAGCGGCGGACACGGTCAGTACGGTGACGTGTGGATAGAATTTAAGCCCGGCGAAGAGGACGGACTCACCTTTACTGAAAGCACAGTCGGCGGCTCCGTACCCAAGAGCTTCCACCCCGCAGTTCAAAAGGGTCTTGAGGAATGCATGAGAGAGGGCATACTCGCGGGATACCCCGTGGTTAAGCTCCACGCAAACCTATACGACGGCTCGTACCACGACGTTGACTCCTCGGAAATGTCCTTTAAGCTTGCGGCGCGCGAAGCGTATAAGGCGGGACTTCCAAAAGCCTCACCCGTTATCTTGGAGCCAGTCGGAAGACTTGTCGTTACGACTCCCGATTCGCTTATGGGCGATATAAACGGCGACCTTAATAAGCGTCGCGGCAGAATCAACGGAATGAACCACATCGAAAACAGACACGGCTACACCTGCATCGAAGCAGACGTACCCATGTCGGAGATGCTCGACTTTGCGGTAAACTTGCGCGCGATAGGTCAGGGTCTTGCAACGTATTCGTTTGAGTTCGACCATTATGAAGAAGCACCCGCGCCCGTAATGCAAAAGATAATCGACGCAGCCCCAAAGAAAGCAGAATGACGTTAAATTGAGCAAGACCGCTCCTTGTACTTGCAAGGGGCGGTTTTTTGCGGTATCGGAAAGTTATGGAAAATATACAAACACCGTATGTAAGGCTGTATACAAATTCATTGCTTTTCCCCTTGCATTTTGAAAAAAAGTGTGATATAATACACTCGAACAGTTGCGGCTGCTGTGATTTTGTTATGCCGCGTAACGTATTTTGAAAGGTGATTTCTGATGAAAACAACTGAGGTTTTAATCGTCAATCCCGTAGGTCTTCACGTAAGACCCGCAACATTTTTCATTAAAAAGGCGAATTCCTATAAGTCAAGCATCTGGGTTGAAAAAGACGACCGCAGAGTTAACGCGAAAAGCTTGCTCGGAGTTCTTTCTCTCGGAATTGCAAAGGGAATGACCATAACGATCATCGCACAGGGCGACGATGAGGACGAAGCTATCGCAGGTCTCGAAGATCTTGTTAAAAACGGTCTCGACGGCGAAGAAATGAACGTATAAAACAAAATCCGGGGCGTTACGTCTCGGATTTTGTTTTTCCCCCTCTTGACAAAGAGTGGTATAATAAGTAAAAAGGATTTTTAAAAAAGGATTGTAAAAATGAAAAAGCTTACAATATTGCTCGCGCTTTGTCTTATAGTCACGTCGCTTGTCGCTTGCGCTAAAAAGCCGCTTGACATGGCGGGCAACGAAACTCCCGATCAAAGCACGGAAGACAAAAACGAGGATAACTCCCAGACAGACACCGATACAGAAGACGGTTTCGACAAATTTCCCGAGCTTGAGCTTGACGATACTCCCGCGCCCGTAGCAAAGGGTATGACAGGCAGAGTCACCGAATCAAGCCTCAACGTAAGAGAAACGGCAGGCAAAAAGGGCAAGTCGGTAGGAACAGTAGAACGCGGAAATGAGCTTCTTATAAGCGAGCTTGTAGGCGTCGACTCGGTTTTATGGGGCTATATGGGCGAGGGATACGTTTGCCTTGACTACGTATCATTCGATATGGACAGAAACGGAACAATGATCTGCGGTACAGTAACTGCGGACAACCTCTCGGCAAGAGAAGCCCCTCACTTATTCTGCGACGTAATTGAAAAAATACCAAACGGCACGAGGCTTGAAATATCGGCGCTTGCCTGCTCGGGTACGGCGATATGGGGACTTACTTCGTCGGGCTGGGTGTGCCTTAATTATGTCGAGCTTGACCAAGGCGTTACAGTCGTTGAAGGCGAAAACGCGGAAACTCTCGATCCCTTTTATCTTGCACCGGATTATAAAGAGGTCATACCTAAATCCGCGCAAAGCGTTGCTGCCACCCCGGAAAGCGTGCTCGGCACTTGGGAATTTGTCACGCTCACGGGATTTTACTCTACGATATACGAGGAGTTTTTCGATGCGATACAAGGCTCCGTTACGTTTAACGAAGACGGAAGCTTCGTATGCAACTACGCTTATTACAGGTCGACTCTGTACAGCACCGAAACAAACGTAAGCAGTTGGACAGAGCAAGCGGCGGGACTCCCGATAGTCGGCGGAACGTACGAGGTGACGGAAAACGCCATCGTTTTAAACTACACGTACAGCGAAAATATGAACGCCGACGAATACGAAGAAATGTCTAAGACCGTCACCTTGCAGGTAAGTCAGGACGGCGATATGCTGTTTGTGAAAAATCCCAAGGATATCATCTACGTAAATGAAAAGGACTGCGCCAAAATAACGCACCCCGTATTCTACCGTAACGTAAGCGACAGTCTTCTCGAAAAAGTTTATCCCGGAACATATTATTAAAATACAAAAAACGGCTCGCTCCAAATGGAAGCGAGCCGTAATTTTATCAAGCGTTGTTCTGCGCCGCGCCAAGTCCCACGGTCTCGTCAACGGGGAGCGCAAATACGATTCCCTGTGCCTTCGTAGCCGTACCAACGGCGTGGTAAAGTCCCTTCAAAATAGCATCTGTATGCTCAGCTTTTGCGATTATCATCAACAGCTCCTTGTCGGACTGTATCGCTATATTAAACGCGCTTTCCGCTTCCTTGGAGACCGTTCCTCTTGCGTGAAGTATCGTGCCGCCCGTCGCTCCGCAAGCCTTCGCCGCTTCCATCGCTTCTTCGGCAAAACCATTATTTACGACGGCTAAAATGCACTTATATCCTTTTTTCATTATTTCCATTCCCCTTCCTTCGCGGTTCTGTCATTGCTTAAGAGCTGATACATAGATACTCCTATGATACTGTCAAGCGGCACGGTAAAGGCTATGCCCTTTCCGTTTTTGACCTTGTGGAATTTCTCGTCCAAGGTTAAAAGAGCCTCTTTCACCTTGTCCTCTCTTATATGAGAAATAATAATGGCTTTTTCCGTTTCCGCAAGTCCGAGAAGATACAGCATTTGCGAGTTTGCCGTACCCCTTCCGTAAGATACCATCTGCACGTTGACTTCGAACTGTTCCAAAAGATCAACGTAAAAGAGCGCTTTGCTTCTGTCCACAACGGTAACGAGTATTTTCAGCTTATGCACGTTTGATGTTCGCTTTTTTGAAGGTGCGGGATTTGCCGCATTGTTTTTATCAATATTCCTTGCCATATTTACCTCCTACATAAAGCGTATAATGTGGTCATCGTCTTCGTCCAATATACGCTTCATCGCGAGCTTTTCGCTGACTCTCTTTTTAGATATCGCCGTAAAGCCGAGCATCTGTATCGTTATAAGAGGCGTCATCGCTACCATAGCAACGATTCCGAAAGCATCGGATAAAATATCTCCGCCTATACCGGCGCAAGCGCCGATTGCAAACGGCAATATGAACGTAGAGGTTAAAGGGCCCGACGCTACTCCGCCTGAGTCAAAGGCAATGGCGGTATATATTTTCGGCACGAAAAATGAAAGTCCGAGTGAAATGAGATATCCGGGAACTAAATAGTATAGCACGGAAAATCCAAAGATTATTCTTATGACCGAAAGACAAATGGAAAATCCGACACCTACTGATAAAGCTATCATCATCGACTTCTTAGATACCGTGCCGTTGGTTATCTCCTCGACCTGCTTATTGAGTACGTGAACAGCAGGCTCTGCCAAAACTACAACGAGTCCGAGCACAAATCCCGCCACGGTTATCGCTATGTGTGACGTTTTTGCAAGCTCACTGCCCATCTTGAAGCCGACGGGCATAAAACCGACGTGCACGGACGTCAAAAATTCGACGAGCCCTATATACATTATGACCGCACCGACAGATATCTGTAGAAGCTTATTTTTCGGTAACTTTAAAAATATGAAATTGACCGCAAAGAAAAACGCAACAACCATACCAAGTGCTACGGCGACGTCCTTCGCCGTTTGCAAAAGCGTATGCACGATCGCATCAAAAAGGTTTTCGGGAAGCGCATAAGACGCAAGGTCGGGAGCGGTAATATCTCCGCCGTTTACAAGACTTAAAAGAAGCACTGCAAGAATAGGACCGACAGAGCACATCGCGACAAGTCCGAAGCTGTTTTCGCTTGCATTGCGTCCGCCGATAGTCGCCGCAATACCGACGCCGAGAGCCATAATAAACGGAACGGTTATCGGTCCCGTCGTCACTCCGCCCGAGTCAAACGATAAAGGCAAAAGCTTGAAATTTGCGGGATCTATCGCCGCTATAACGAGTGCCAAAGCAAACAGCACCATATAAAAATATACGAGCAGACTGCCAAGGTCAATTTTAAAGCCTATCTTCAATACGGACAAAATGAGAAAAAGTCCCACTCCGAGCCCAACAAAGAGGATTATCAGCTTACTGCCGACCTGATCCGCCAAAACGGTAAGGTCGGGCTCTGCGACGGTTATAAGTACGCCCAGAGCAAAACATATAATAAGCAAAATCTGAAGCTTTTGCTTATAATATGTTTTCGTTACTCCGCTTCCGACGTGCTCGCCCATAGGCGTCATCGCAACGTCCGCGCCTAAAGTGAAAAATCCTATGCCCAATATGAGAAATAAAGCCGATATGCAAAAAATGAGTATCTCATCAAACGAGAGATCCACAAGCGGCGTAAAATCCAAAAGTATAACGATAAGCGTTACGGGCAATACCGAAAATAACGCTTCTTTTATTTTGCCTACCAATGCTTTTTTCATATTTCACCGCCTATTCATATACCTTATGTTATCAGTATACCATATATTTTCGCGTATTTCCACCTGTTTTGCACAAAAAATATGCACTCAAAAAGCGATTCTTTTTGAGTGCATATTCCTCTTTTTATTCCTTTTCTTTAAGGAGATCTCTGATTTCCGTAAGTAAAATTTCTTCCTTCGTGGGCTCAGGCTCTTTTGCGGCTTCTATCGCTGCTGCCGCCGCTTCTTCAGCTCTCTTCTTTGCCTCTGCCTTTTCTCTTGCCTTACCTATAAGCTTGATGACAACGAATACGGAAAACGCAATGATAAGAAAGTCAAGGATAAGCTGGATAAAGTTTCCGTATCTTACGGCAACCTCAGCTACCGCAGGCGTGGTTTCAGTTGCTTCAACCGCTTCGGTGAGCACCCATTTCCACTCGGTAACGTCAAGTCCGCCGATAAGCTTACCTATAAGCGGCATAATAATGTCGTTTACGAGCGACGTAGTGATCTTTCCGAAAGCGCCGCCGACTACTACACCGACAGCCATATCAATTACGTTGCCCTTGTTGATGAACGCCTTGAAATCGTGAAAAAACTTCTTCATTTTTCTCGCTCCTTTATATTATTAAATTTTAATATTCAAGTTCTTTGTCGAGGAATGCGCAAAGTTCATCTATGGGCATACGCTTTTGCTCCATAGTGTCGCGGTAACGCACCGTTACACAGTTATCTTCAAGCGAGTCGAAGTCATAGGTAATGCAGAAAGGTGTTCCTATCTCGTCTTCTCTGCGGTAACGCTTACCGATAGAGCCCGCATCGTCGAAGTCGCACATATATTTCTTCGAAAGCATCGTGTATACCTCGTTCGCCTTCTCCGAAAGCTTCTTTGAAAGAGGAAGCACCGCACACTTTATGGGTGCAAGAGCGGGGTGGAATCGCATAACGATTCTCGTATCCTTCTCGTCTATCTGCTCCTCGTCGTACGCTTCAAAAAGGAACGCGAGCGTTACACGGTCTGCGCCCAAGGAGGGCTCAACAACGTAAGGAATGTAGCTTTCGTTGGTCTCGGGGTCGAAATAGTCCATTCTCTCGCCGCTATGCTCGGTGTGCTGCTTTAAGTCATAGTCCGTTCTGTCGGCAACGCCCCAAAGCTCGCCCCAGCCGAACGGGAACATATATTCAAAGTCCGTCGTAGCCTTGGAATAGAAGCAAAGCTCCTCGGGCTTATGGTCGCGGAGACGGAGGTTTTCGGGCTTAATGCCGAGGCCGTAGAGCCAATCTCTGCAAAAGCCTCTCCAATATTCAAACCATTCAAGGTCGGTGCCGGGCTTGCAGAAAAACTCAAGCTCCATCTGCTCAAACTCTCTGGTTCTGAAAGTGAAGTTACCGGGAGTTATCTCATTTCTGAAGGATTTACCTACCTGCGCAACGCCGAAGGGAACTTTCTTTCTTGCGCTTCTTTGAATGTTCTTGAAGTTTACGAAAATACCCTGCGCCGTTTCGGGACGAAGGTATATCTCGTTCTTGCTGTCCTCCGTTACGCCCTGGAAGGTCTTAAACATAAGGTTGAAGTGACGGATATCGGTAAAGTCGTGCTTTCCGCAGGAGGGGCATACGATGCCCTTCTCCTCGATGAAGTTTTTAAGCTGCTCGTCCGTCCAACCGTCTGCCGCCTCACCCGTCACATCTTCAATAAGCTTATCAGCTCTATGGCGCGTTTTGCAGGCACGGCAGTCCATAAGGGGATCGGAAAATCCGCCCACGTGTCCCGATGCTACCCATACTTCTCTGTTCATAAGTATAGCTGCGTCCATACCTACGTTATAGGGGGACTCTTGGACGAATTTCTTCCACCAAGCACGCTTTACGTTATTTTTGAGCTCTACGCCCAAGGGACCGTAGTCCCAAGTATTAGCAAGGCCGCCGTATATCTCGCTTCCCGCAAAAATGATACCTCTGTTTTTGCAGAGTGCTACGATTTTGTCAAAAGTCTTTTCTGAATTGTTCATTTTATATCCTCTTTCGCTTATTTGTATTATTCGTGGAAGAACAGGGGAAGCTTCTCAAGATAGATTATATCGTCTCTGTCCTGCGCGTCGCCCTCTGCAAGTATCGCCATTTTGCCGACTATGTTGCCGCCTACGCTTTCAACAAGGCTTTCGAGCGCCTTAAGGCTTTCGCCCGTGGAGATAACGTCATCAATTATGACGACTCTCTTACCTCTCATCGCCTCGGCGTCCTTTTCGTCTATATAAAGCGTCTGCGTCTTTGCTGTAGTGATGGAATTTACCTCCACTTTTACGGGATCGACCATATACGCTTTAAGTCCCTTTCTTGCCAAAAGATAGCCTTCACCCATCTGGCGCGCCATTTCGTATGCAAGCGGTATGCCCTTGCTCTCGGCGGTGATGATTATGTCGTGCTCGGGAATTCTCTTTACAAGCTCCTTTGCACAGGCAACGGTAAGCTCAACGTCGCCGAAGATAACGAATCCCGCTATGGAGAGCTTGTCGTTTAAGGGGCATATCGGGAGCTTGCGTTCAAGCCCCGCTATAGTCATACTGTAATATTCGGTCATCTTTCTTCCTCCTTGCTTAACCCATCGTTTCGGGAAGCTTCTTGCCGCCTAAAACGTGGAAGTGGATATGCTTTACGCTCTGGCAGCCGTCTTCGCCGCAGTTATTTATTATGCGGTAGCCGTTGGTTATACCCGCAAGCTTTGCGATTTCGGGAATCTTCTCAAAAATGTACGCGATATACGCGCTGTTTTCGGCACTTATATCGTCTGCACACGCAATGTGTATCTTGGGAATCACGATGATATGCACTGGTGCTTGAGGTGCGATGTCCTTGAAGGCCTTTATTTTGTCGTCCTCATATACCGTACTTGAGGGTATCTCCCCCGCGATTATTTTACAGAAAAGGCAGTCCATTTGTTTCCTCCTCGTTCGCAATTATATTGCACTTATTTTGCAAGTATTTCTTTTACTGCCGCAAGCGCTTCGCCTATCTTTTCGATATTCTTGCCGCCTGCAGTTGCGCTGTCGGGGCGTCCGCCGCCGCCGCCGCCTGCAATGCTTGCAACCTCTTTGATGAGCTTGCCCGCGTGAGCACCCGACTTAACGGCATCTTGTCCACAGCAAGCAACGAAGGTGAGCTTGCCACCGTCTACGCTTGCGAGTACGCATACCGCGTTTTGATGTACGTCCTTTATGAAGTCGCAGACATTTCTTGCGAAGTCCACGCTTACGTTATCGAGTCTTGCCGTAATAAGCTTGTACGCGCTGACGTCTTCGCCTGAATTCATAAGCTCGTCAGCCTTCGCTTTTGCCATACCCTTTGCCGCCTGCTCTATCTGTGCTTTAAGTTCTTTCGTCTCTTCCAAAACGGCGCTTGCTCTCTTTGCGATATCCGCAGGAGTCTGCGCTTTCAAAACACCTGCCGTCTCGTTGATAAGAGCTTCTTTTTCCGCCATAAGCTTCAAAACGCCCTTGCCCGTCGTGCACTCTATTCTTCTTACGCCCGCCGCGACGGAGCTTTCGGAAAGTATCTTGAAAAGACCGAGCTTTGCGATTTGGTCGATATGCGTTCCTCCGCAGAGCTCCGTGGAAAAATCGCCCATTTTTACCATTCTTACGGTTGCGCCGTACTTTTCGCCGAAAAGTGCCATCGCACCGTTTTTCTTCGCCGTTTCGATATCCGTTTCAAGAGTTTCGACCTCGGCACCTGCCATGATCTCCTCGTTTACGAGAGCCTCTACCGCAAGTATCTCCTCTTTCGTCATAGCCGCAAAGTGCGAGAAGTCAAATCTTCCCCTCTCCGCATCGACGTAAGAGCCTGCCTGCTCAACGTGCGTGCCGAGAACCTTACGGAGTGCCGCTTGTAAAAGGTGGAGTGCGCTATGGTTTCTGCGGATAGCTTCGCGCTTTTCCGTATCGAGCTTTACCGTAACCTCGTCGCCCACTTTGAAGCTTCCGTCCGTTACGGTTGCAAGGTGGATATATATTCCGTCGGTCTTCTTCGTATCGTTTACGGTAAGCGCCGCGCCGCTTTTTTCGATAACGCCCGTATCGCCTACCTGACCGCCTCCCTCGCCGTAGCATACAGTCTTGTCAAGTATGATACTGCACTCGCCTTCGCTTATTTCGTCGAGTGTGCCGTCCTCACCGATGATAGCTACTATCTTTGCGCCCGTTTCGTATGAGGTGTATCCGACAAATTCGGTCTGTGCAATACCCGAAAGCGCGGTCTTTGAGCTGTCGCTCCAGCCGCTTATGTTTGCTCTTGCGTTTCTCGCTCTTTCTTTCTGCTCCTTCATAAGCTTTTCAAAAGTTTCCTCGTCAAGAGAAAGCCCTGCTTCCTCTGCTATCTCTCTTGTAAGGTCGATGGGGAATCCGAAGGTATCGTAGAGCTTAAACGCATCTTCACCCGAAAGCACGCCCACGCCGTTTTCCTTTGCCTTCGCGGTCATACCCGAAAGTATGTTAAGTCCCGAGTCGATAGTCTGCGCAAAGCGCTCCTCCTCTATCTCGATAACCTTGATGACGTAATCATGCTTTTCCTCAAGCTCGGGATACGCGCCCTTGTTTTCGCCGATGACCACCTCGCAAAGCTCGTGAAGGAATGCTCTGTCGATGCCGAGAAGCTTACCGTGGCGGCAGGCGCGGCGAATGATGCGGCGAAGCACGTAGCCTCTGCCCTCGTTGGAGGGGAGAACACCGTCACAGATCATAAAGGAGGCGGAGCGGATGTGGTCGGTGATGACGCGCAGGGACACGTCCATCTTGGTGGACTTGCCGTAGGAAGCGCCGGTGAGCTCGGTGACCTTATTGGTGATCTTCATGACGGTGTCCACGTCGAACAGGGAGTTCACGTCCTGGCAGACCACCGCCAGACGCTCCAGGCCCATGCCGGTGTCGATGTTCTTCTGAACCAGCTCGGTGTAGTTGCCGTTGCCGTCATTGTCGAACTGAGAGAACACGTTGTTCCAGACTTCCATGTAG
>CALCTE010000242.1 GCA_937893885.1 uncultured Clostridia bacterium
CAAGTTCATCCTGTGACATACCTTTTTTCGTTCTCAGTTCGAGAATAATATCTTTAGTTTCCATAAAATTATCACCTCGCATTTATTATACTGCACCCCATAATCATAAACAAGCAACTCGCTGTTGCTACCGGTTCGATATATAGTAATACGGTATCTTAAACGTAATACTTGTCTATTCCACCGAAACCGACAATCAACTTTCCGTTACGAGTCTTGTTTATAAAACTCGCAAGGCGTTTTTTGAACTCATCCGGGCGTTTTCTTGCCGCATCGATATAGGCAATGCGAATGCGTTTGTATGGTTCGGATAATTTCTCATAGTTCTCCCACGCAACCGTATCTGCTTTTATTGCATCAAGTATATCGTTTGGGAAAACATATGGTGCACGAATGATGGGTAATACATCATCTCTTATGCTTGGATGGAGCATTCCCCGTTCATCGAGCCAAATCAGTCGTTCTATATTCGGGCGTGAATAGGAACTACCTTTCTTTCTTGGTGTAAATCGCTGTGCACGATGCATAGGGTCTATGTGTTTAATGGTGCTATCTATCCAACCAAAGCAAAGTGCTTCTTCTACTGCATCGTTATAGGAAAGTGCTTTATCGCCTGATTCCTTCATTGGAAACACAAACCATATTTCGCTCTCTGTTTCAAAGTGTTCAGCAAGCCACTTTCGCCATATATCTCGTTCACTCGTATAAAATATGTTCATTCTCTCATCCCTATAAATTTTGGTTTATCGATGAGATTATTATATCATTTTTCGTACCTTATCTCAATCCCTTTTTCTTTGTTTACTGCGGGGCAAAATTTGTTTTGCGAAAGGCCTTGACTTTTGGGGCGGACAGAGTTACCATACGACAAAAAACGAGCCATTGAAACAAATAAGAATTTATGATATAATAATTTACAGAAATCGTTAAAGGAGGTTCGGCCATGCTTGAAATGAAAAAGTGCTGCAAGGTTCCGTTTCCTGAAAAGCTTTTTGAAGAATACGAAGTAAAGGATACTGCCATTTATGCGAACGTCAACGCCTCAAAGGTCGTTGATATGATGAAGCGTTTTATTGAAATGCATGACGAGCCTATGTTTTTCATTTTGGAGCTTCCTTGCAAAAATGAGGACGGGATCACGTCAGAAAAAACCATTACGAACGCAAACGACGACTATGACGTTTATTTCATCGACGGTCTTAATACCCAACGGGCAATCGATTGTCTGAATTCGCTTGGTAGTTTTCTTGTCCGGGACGGAATGAACCATTTTGGCTTCGGTTGCCACGAATCTCACGAGGAGATCCTGCTTGGTAAATACAACGTGATGACGATCTATACCAAAAGAGCGAATTCGTATCGTAAGTTTTTCAAGGAATTCGGGATCAAAAAGGTTAAGAGCCTCGTAACCGCTTGGGATACATTTGATCCATTGCATCCGGGAGAATGCGAGCGTTACGTTTCGGAAGAAACGGGCAAAACGATCTATGACATTCCCGAAGATTACAAAGAATCTGGTATGTATTTATACGAAGCCAGAAAGGAATACGACGAAGAAGCCGAAAAAGAAATAACCTTTGATGAGTTGATCGGCAAAGTCCTTTTGGTAGGTATCACTTATTACACTCATGACAATGAATATATCGAACAAAAGCAATTTTACGGAACGGTAACGGAAGCAAATGAAACCATCATACGCGTAAAACAAAAAGACGGAACGGATTTCACTTTACCTCCAGACCTAAGCTCCACCAAAAGAGCATGTCAAGGAGAGTATAAGCTTCGTTCCACGGGAGAAGTTGTTGTCAATCCGGACTTTCTTGCTACGTGGAATTTGAACAAAGCCAAAGAAGAATAATACAACAAACACCTCGGATGCGGCGGAAAGCTGCATTCGGGGTGTTTTGCTTGACCACAGTTTATCCCACATCCACGCACGGAGTACACGGAAACAGTGGAGGTAAGAGTGCCGGAAAGGATGTGTTTGGGAGCGGAAAGGGGCGGAAATGCCTAA
>CALCTE010000243.1 GCA_937893885.1 uncultured Clostridia bacterium
AGAATGATATCTCGGTAGTCGGTGAATATATTGACCGTGCCTTCTCTGCCAAGACGGATAAACGCCCCGATTTTCAAAAGATGATCAAGGATAGTGCAAAGCGAAACTTTGATTTGGTCATTGTTTGGAAACTTGACCGATTTGCACGTAACCGCTATGACTCTGCCAACTACAAAGCAGTTCTTAAACGCAACGGCGTTAAGGTTATGTCGGCAACAGAATCCATCTCCGAAGGTTCGGAAGGTATTCTTTTGGAATCTGTACTTGAAGGTATGGCTGAATACTACTCAGCCGATCTCTCCGAAAAAGTCATTCGCGGTCATACTGAGAACGCGCTGAAATGCAAGTATAACGGCGGTACTCTTCCCATTGGCTATACAACCGACAAAGAGCAGAATTACCATATTGACCCGCTCACCGCGCCGTTTGTTTTGGAAGCATATCAGAATTACGATGAAGGTATGACAATGAGCGAGATCGCAGCGATACTGAATCAGCATGAAGTCAAGAACACCCGTGGTGGTCGTATCAGCATTGACAACGTTGCAAGCCTTTTGAAGAATCGGCGTTATACAGGAGAGTATATCTACCGCGACATTGTGGTTCCCGACGGTATTCCCGCCATCGTTCCAAAGGATTTGTTTGACCGAGTGCAAGAGAAAATCGCTAAAAACAAAAAAGCTCCCGCGCGGTATAAGGCGGAAGACGATTATCTGTTAACGTCCAAGTTGTTTTGCGGTGATTGTCAATCCTTGATGTTTGGCGAAAGCGGGACAAGCCAAAGCGGAGCGACGTACCATTATTACAAATGCTCCAGTGCGAAAAAGAAAACGGGATGCAATCGCAAGCCCGTTAAGAAAAAGTGGATTGAAGATGCGGTGCTTGACCAAGTCAAGACGGTTCTCCATGACGATGTTTTCATTGGAGACGTAGTACACAAGTATTTGGAGTATCAGCAACAAGAAAACACGGTTATTCCGTATCTTGAAAAGAATCTTTCCGACACGCAACGCTCTATTGACAATCTGATAGCGGCTATCGAGCAAGGTATCATCACACCGTCCACCAAGCAGCGGCTTGAGACGTTGGAGGTTACCAAGCGCGAGTTGGAAGACAAGATCTTAATTGAAAATATGAAGCGACCTTTGAGAACCGAGGACGAGCTTTGGGCTTGGTTCCGTTATATGCGAAACTTTGATCTGACGCGCCTTGAGGAACGCAGACAACTTATTGATGTTTTCGTCAATACAGTTTTCCTATACAATGACCGATTTTTACTTACATTAAACTTCGGCTACGGCTCAAAAACCGTGCTCTTTACGGACATTCCGTGTTCGGATAAAGTTGCATGTGGGCGACCAGAAAATCCCTATGGAGCTCAACGCCCCATAGGGATTTTTCGATTGAATGCTACAAGGTAGCAAAGAAAACGCCTGATGGAATAGATTACGAAATTACCATAGACGGGAAAAACGGATATGCAACTGTTGCTATGACCAAGTATTACGATGGAACAGAAGAACCTACATTGCCGATCAACCTTGGTACACACTCAATTTATTTTTACGCTGAATAACATTCTGCCCTCGTTCCGAAATGGAGCGAGGGCAGAACTTTTATTTTATCACCAGAGAAGCGTTTTCACAATCAATCTTCAAGGTTGTTTCGGGCTCAATATCACCGCCGATGATCTCACGTGCAAGCAGTGTTTCAATCTTGGATTGGATGAAACGCTTGAGCGGTCTTGCACCGTAGGTCGGATCGTAAGCGGAATCGATGATATGTTCCTTTGCTGCGTCGGTGATCTCAACCGTCAATTGCTTATCCTTCAAGCGCTTGTTGAGGTCTGCAATCAGAAGATCTACGATGCCGTTGATGTTTTCCTTGGTGAGTGGCTTGTAGAACACAATTTCGTCAAGTCTGTTCAAGAACTCAGGGCGGAAGCTGCGTTTCAGCATTTCGGATACCGTCTGCCTTGCTTCCTCGTTGATCTCGCCGTTTGCATTGATTCCATCAAGAATTGCACCGGAACCAAGATTCGAGGTCAGGATAATGACCGTATTCTTGAAGTCAACCGTTCTGCCTTGGCTGTCGGTGATACGTCCGTCGTCCAAAACCTGCA
>CALCTE010000244.1 GCA_937893885.1 uncultured Clostridia bacterium
CGAGGGAATCACACACTCTATATGCACACTTGAATTTGAAGATCACAGACCTCTTTATAATTGGGTGATCGAAAACTGCGAAACGAAGTCAAAGCCCAAGCAGATCGAATTTGCAAGACTTAATATCACGAATATGATAATGAGCAAGCGCTACTTAAAGCGCCTTGTAGACGACGGGCTTGTTGACGGTTGGGACGACCCGAGAATGTCCACGGTAGCGGGTATTCGCCGCAGAGGCTATACGCCTGCCGCGCTTCGCAATTTCTGCGATCTCGTAGGCGTTGCAAAAAATAACAGCACCGTCGATATCGGTCTTCTTGAATATTGCGTGAGAGAGGATATCAAGGATAAGGTTCCTTCAAAAAACGTAGCTCTTGACCCCGTGAAGCTCATAATAACCAACTATCCCGAGGGAGAGCTTGAATATCTTGAGACCGACAACAGCGCCACAAACGAAACGCTCGGTAAAAGACAGATACCCTTCGGCAGAGAGCTCTATATCGACAGAGAGGACTTTATGGCAAATCCCGTTCCCAAGTATCACAGACTTTACGTGGGCAACGAGGTAAGACTTCGCAACGCGTATTTCGTAACCTGCACGGGCTTTAAAGAGGACGATGCGGGCAATGTAACGGAGATATATTGTACCTACGACCCCACAACCAAGAGCGGTACGCCCGGCGGTGACGCGAGAAAGGTTAAGGGAACTATCCACTGGGTAGAGGCTACTACCGCAAAGAAGATCACCGTAAATCAGTATGACTATTTGCTCCTTCCCGATGAAAACGGCGACCTTAAATATAATCCCGAATCCGTTAAGGTATACGAAAGCTACGCAGAGCCTTCTATAGAAGAAGTGGTTGCGGGCGACAGAATGCAGTTTATGAGAAAGGGATTCTACGTTGCCGACGAAAAGCTCTACAGCACAGAAAACCCCGTATTTAATCTCATAGTACCCTTAAAGAGCTCGTTTAAACTTAATTAAAACAAACGCGGCAAGGATATCCTTGCCGCACATTATCCGCCCTTAGCTCAGTTGGATCAGAGCGTCGGATTCCGATTCCGGAGGCCGCAGGTTCGAGCCCTGTAGGGTGGGCCAAAAATCCCGAATGCGTAAGCGTTCGGGATTTTTACTTCTTCACTCTTCACTAATTTTTTATTCGGGATTTTTGGGAGTAAGAAGCAATAGTGAATAGTGAAAAGGTAAAGGTTAATCTGTTTCGCGAATCTTCATTTGTGTCCCCTTGCGGACAAAAAACGAGGTTTGTCTCGCATTTTTCACAATTCCGCATAAACTGTTGCAATATGTCGAAAAATGTGATAGAATGACAAAAAACAAACCCAAGCATAAAATAAAAGTAAAACAAAAATGAGGAAGGAACTATCAATATGAAAAAACTGTTGTGTCTCATAATGGCTTTCATGATGATTTTAACTTCTGTGAGTGCCATGGCTGACCCTGCAAAAGTACAAACGCCAAGCGGTCCGTTGAACATGCGAAGTGAGCCCGATACAAATAAGGGTAAAGTCATTAAGCAGATCAAGAACGGCGCTACGGTCACTGTACTTGAACAAGTCGATGAAGACTGGACGAAGGTCAGTTACAGTGGCAAAGAAGGCTATGTCCAGACTCGATTCCTGAACCTGACAGTAGCTGCTGAAGGAAAAACAATCTATGCAGATGCATCTGATCATCTGTATCTTCGCCAAAAGAAGTCTGACACAGCGAAAATTGTTGGATATGTTAGCTACACGCAGCCGCTGACGATCCTTGAAGTAGATGACGAATGGACAAAGGTCTCAGCTATTGGAAGTGAAATGGAGACTGTCGAAGGCTGGATACGCACAGAGCGCATTGCCAACCAGAGGAGGCCCAGAGTGCTTCCACGGTGCAAGAAGCCGGAATCCTGCGCAGCAAGCAGAAATTGTACGAATTTCCGAGCAAATCTTCTTCGGTTGTGGCGACCATCTCCAAGGGTGACCCCGTGACCATATTATCCATTGAAGGTGATTGGTGTCACGTTCGGGTAGACTCCATCATCAGTGGGTACATCAATGTATCCAATATTCACCTGACTGGTGAAGCAGCTCCGGAAGAGGAAAACTACCTGCTGAACTATAC
>CALCTE010000245.1 GCA_937893885.1 uncultured Clostridia bacterium
TCACCGCCCGTAAGGAGAATTTTATGATGTATTTAACGTTGCCCGCCTCCGGCAGAAATGGAGGCAATTACAAATAGGAGGTATTGCCTATGGCAAAAAAGCCAACTCTTGACGAGTTAAGGCTGAAATATAATGATCGCCCAACGAGTAGTAATTCATATGTGATTGACGGTGTTCCCTATAATATTGTCAGCCATTATGTTGGCAGCAAGGATGTTTCTGCGGTAGTTCTCGCTCTTGCAACAACAAAAGCCTATGCCGATTTAACATCCAAAGAGGCTGTTAATAAACCATAAGTCTATAAATCCGTCAAAGCGGCTTGAAAATACGTGTGTTTTGTGATATAATAAAAGTGTACAAATCAAGCTGCTTTGACGGAAAAGGAGTTTAAAATATACAATGTCAAAGCAAAAATCAAATACAAAAGCAGGAATTTATCTCAGACTATCCAACGATGATGCCCGTGCCGGTGAATCCCTGTCAATCGAGAATCAAAGGCGAATCCTTGAAAAATACGTTGTTGAACAAGGCTTCGAGCTTATTGATACATACATTGACGACGGATATTCCGGTACTAACTTCAATCGTCCCGGTGTGCAAAGGCTTTTGGAAGATGCCAAGATCGGCAGGATCAACGTCATTATCGTCAAGGATCTCAGCCGTTTCGGAAGAAACTATATCGAGGTAGGACAATATACGGATTACATCTTCCCGATGTATAACATCCGCTTCATTGCCCTTGGGGATAACGTAGACACCGCAAACAGCGAAAGCTCCGGTATGGATATGATGCCGATTATGAACGTGTTCAACGAATGGCACGCGGCAAATACCAGTAAGAAGATTCGTACGGTCATTGAGTCAAACGCAAAATCCGGCAAATACCGTTCGACTTCCGCTCCCTACGGATATGTGAAGGGTACGGACGAAAAGAAGCTGCCTGTTCGTGACGAACCGGCAGCGAGTAACGTTCTTCGGATGTTTGAAATGAGGGCAAGCGGTATCAGTCCTAACAAGATTGCTGATACGTTTAATGCCGAAGGTATTAAAACTCCCTCGGATTACAAAGAAGAAAAGTTCGGTATCCCCAACACACGGCAGTCGCATCACCTGTGGTCATCCGGTACGGTAAAGCAGGTCATTACCAATCCCATTTACCTCGGACACCTCGTACAAATGCGTACAACAACCGTTTCCTACAAAAACAAGAAAACGGTCAAGCGCGATCCCGAGGATATGGTATGGGTCTACAACACTCACGAAGCCATTGTAAGCCAAGAACTGTGGGACAAGTGCCGTGAGATGGAAGCCTCGGTAAGTCAGGGCAAGAAGAACCGTACGGGCGTGGTACAGCCGCTTTCCGGTCTGTGCTATTGTGCTGACTGCGGTGCTAAAATGCACGCCGGTTGGAACAACACAAGGCACTCAAGAAGCGGTCCGAGGATTCATATGCGCAATCACTATAATTGCGGTAGCTTTAATAAGTTCAGAGGACGTTCCTGCTGTAGCCATTATATCAAAATGGCAACCCTTGAGCAAGTTGTGCTTGAGGACATTCGCTCAAAGATCTCCCTTGTTGAAGCAGACGAAGAAAAGGCAAAAACACAGTTTCTTAGAAAGTGCGAGCAAATTTCGTCCGAAGAAGCAACAAAGGATCGAAAGAGAGCAAACCAAATCAGCCGTAGACTTACGGAGCTTGAACGGCTCATCGTGTCTGCCTATGAGGATAAGGTGGTCGGCAGAATCCCTGAAGATATTTGCGTGGGCTTGCTCAACAAGTATCAGGACGAAAAAAACGAGCTGCTGACCGAACGATCTGAGATTGAGACGCGACAGGTTAACAAAAGCAAAGAAATTGCCGACGTTAATGAGTTCGTCCGTAGGTTGAAAAACTATATGCAGGTTCCGACTCTGACAAGAGAAATGTGTATGGAACTCATAGAGTTTGTTACGGTTGATAAATGCCCCGGCAAGTATAGCAAGGAGCCAAGAGAAATTCACATCTATTATAAACTGATAGATAAAACACCCCCGCCCGAGAAAAAGTATCTTGATGGGCCAATGTGTGAGGATATTTGATATCCACTACGATGAATGTCTACGCTCACTCTACAAGAGAGGCGAAGCGTACTTCCGCAAGACTGCTCGATAAGGTAGTTGGCGGTTAGATATAAAAAGTTTCCCTTATTTTCGCTCATAAGGGCAAAAACAAGGGAAAATACATAACAGTTGAGTTTGTAACAGGCGAAAACCCCAGTAATATCAAGGGTTTTTAGAGTGTAGGACAGTTAATGTCTGATAAATAAGAATTTGTAGGTATGTGTGTTATGGATGTAATTACTCATTATGATTTATTAGTGGATGAAAATAACGACCCTTTTCGTGACCCGCCTCCACTACAAGAATATATGAACGGATGGGATGGAGAACTATTTTTAGAATCATTAGAACTTTCCAATAATAAAAATGTTCTTGAAATTGGTATAGGAACAGGAAGAATTGCTGTAAAGGTTGCTCCATACTGTATGAAATTAACAGGAATAGATATTTCGCCCAAGACCATAGAACGAGCAAGAGAAAACCTAAAAGATTATTCTAACATTTGCTTTGTTTGTGGTGATTTTAACGAATACGGTTTTGTTGAAACCTTTGATGTAATTTACTCATCGCTTACAATGATGCATTTTAAGGATAAAAAACAAGTCATATTAAAAGTTGCCGCATTGTTAAATGATGGTGGTATTTTTTGTTTATCTATTGACAAAAATCAAAGCGAGTACATTGATATGGGAACTCGCAAAGTTAAAATATACCCTGATACACCTGACAACATTATTTCTCTTATAGATGCATCGTCTATGAATGTTGCAAATGTTTTTGAAACAGACAATGCATATATCATTGTTAGCAACAAATAATCAAACAAATTCCAATTTGTAGAACAGTTAGATAAATTTGAAATTTGTGGAGGTGTTCAAATGAATGAGCAGGTAAGAGAATATATAGATAAATATTCATATGAAATTATTGATATGTACGATACCTTAAGAAAGTTGATTTTTGATAGTGCTTCATCTGAACCACATGAAACAATGTGGGCTAAAATTCCAAGCTATTATGTCGGGGAATCTTTTGTAAGGCTTATTCCTTTCAAAGACCATATTAACATTGAAGCAAAGGCTGTGTTGGAGTACACTGATTCATTGGTTGGTTATAAAGTAACACCAAAAGGAATGTTGCAGATTTTCCTAAAACAAGATATTCCTGTGGATGTGTTAAAGCGGATATTTGCGGAAACTCTGATATAAGGTAGAGACAAATTTCGGTCTCACGATGAGATTGAAAGCTCATATGAATTTGAAGTTTACGGAGAGAAAGGAATATAACAAATGATGATAACTAATA
>CALCTE010000246.1 GCA_937893885.1 uncultured Clostridia bacterium
AAATGTTGAGGGAATCCCCTGCCTCGGCAATCATATCCTTCATGCCGCCCATCAAGGAATTGTTCGTATCCAAACCTACAATAACACCGGAAGAAAGAATTACCGGAATGAAGAAGATAGCTCTGAAGGCCGTACGACCGATCTGCTTTTGGTTGAGAAGTACCGCCAAAAAGAGTGCGAAAATAACTATCGCGGGAATATCAAGCACCATACTTTGTAAAGTAGATATAAGTGTCTTTACAAAGTCGGTATCTTGGAAAAGCGCATTGCTGTAGTTTTGAAGTCCTGCCCATTCGAGAGTGAAGCCACCCGTCGAAACGATCGACAGATTTGAAAAACTGTAGCGAATTGAATCGTAAAGTACGGGGATGTAAATGATCAATAATCCTATAGCAAAAGGTGCTACGAATACCCAACCCCATCTTGCCTTTGTCTTGTCAAGACCTATTGCTTTACGCTTTTTAGATGTTTGCTTTTTAGCAAGCGCCGGCTTCTTAGCTTTAGTTGATTGAGTTTGCATTAATTATCCCCTCCTTTCTCGATTTTCTTATAGCTGTAACCGGGAATTTCAACAAAGATGTCAAATTCCTTTTCTATGAGAGTTTCTTTACCGTTTTGGTCCTTGTCGGCTATTTCGCCGAGAACCTTCTTGCCTGTTTCATCAAGCTTATAGGAAACAGCATAATTTCCTTCGTCGTCTTTGAAAATGTAAACGGTTGATCTGTCATAGTTTACAAATATCTCTGTGCCGTTTTCGTAAGTCACGCAAACCGTCTTCTTCGTTAATGCATCATGATTAACGATGTATACGTTTTGCAAATCCGCAAGTACTTCGTTGATCTCAGTGTAAGTCTCAACCATATCGTTAAACCAAGTCGTGTAATCGACCGAGAAGTACTTGCTTGTCATGATATCGCTCTTAAGCTCGTTTGTGTTCTGATAAGATACTCTGAAGAAAGGCATTGCACCGCTCTCGATTATCTTCAATACCGCAGCATCGTAATCTGGTGCCGCGTTAATGGGTGAGCCTGCGAATTGGAGGCTGCCGTGAACTACCATCGAATAGAAGGGAACTTCGCGGCTTGCAAAAATGTATCGGCTGCTCTCCAAAGGAGCATCTACGATAAGGTTAGCATACTTAAGAGCGTATGCGTTGCCGCCATCTACAAGCATTTCACCTGCTCCTTCCTTAATTTCGGAAAGAACCATATCAACATAGTTTTGAGCTTCAACTCTGTTTAAGGGACGCTTCTTGTTATGATCGGAGTTAAGATCACGTCCAAGGCTTCCGACGGAAATTCCGCCGATACCGAGTTTTTGATACTTCTTCTCGATCTTATTCCAAATCTCACTCATAAATTGAGGAGATACAACGTCACCGTTCCAAATTGTAAAGCCTTGATATTCGTCATCGTATTCGAGCTTGAATGCAATTCTCTTATCAACTCGGCGGGAAACCATCTTGTTGTAGTCAAAGCCATCAAACATTGAAAGATTGAATACATAGGAAAGCTCAACATCGGGATAGATATATGCGTTATTTTCCTTTGCAAACGCGAGGAAATCGGAAAGTCCGCTCTTTCCACCCGTCGCCTTTTCAAGATTAAGCTTGGAGAAGGGCTGTTGCTTAAACGCATCGTTTGCCCAAGAAGTATACTTAACGTTTACTCTGCCTATTCCCTTTTCCTGAAGCTCTGTGACCATTTTTTCAAGGTCATCGTAAGTGGTGAGAGGTTTCTTCACGTTTACGGGTACGCCAAGTATTCTCTCGCTCACCTCAATAGCACCGAAAGACTCGATGAAGAGAGGGATTTTTTCCTCCGCTTTGTCAAGTTTCGTAAGTTCGCCGTTTGACGTCAAATACTCACGGTAAGCATTAGCCATACCCGAATAATTTGCTTGATTTCCGGTAAGCATTATTACTTTAACGGAAATATTGCCGGTGTAACGGCGGTCGGTTACTACAGTCCACATAGACGTACTGCTTTCGCTGAACTGATTCAATGCGTAAGAGTCGTTGGGACGGGGAACGTAGGTCGTGTAAGTCGTGTTATAGGGGTTAACAGTGCCACCGTGCTTTGAGGTAATAGTACCGATAGCTTCACCTTCAGTGATGATGGATAAAACAGCACTGTCCTTAACGTTCTTGACTTCCTTTGTGACTACTTCTGTAAGAGGTTTTCCGTTTGCGTCTAATACTACGTTGCCGTTTTCGTCCTTAACCTCTACCCTTTCGGTAAGTGTCGTGTATTCGACCTTTGAAACTACTGTACCAAATACGGGAAGTCTCATTATTTCTTGGTTTGCACCGGTAAGATTATAGTAAGCATAGTCTTGACCGTATATCTTACCGCTAAGCTGAATAGACTGTTTTTCTACGTCTTCAAAATTGACGATTGAGCCCGAACCGTCGGGAATGAATGTATAGCCGCCTGAGGAAGCCGTACCTGCACCGAGGTAAGGAAGGATCGTGACGTCGTCAAGTCTGTAAAGTGTGCTGTCAAAACGGATACCGTTAGCAGGTACGCGGTATGTAAGTCCGTCCTCTGTGAGATAATACTCGATTGCAATTCTGAAAAGAGGAGGAGCTACGTCTGTGCCTGTGTAGTTTGTCATGCTGTGGTCGTTTGCCATATCCTCAAAGGTGTAATCAGTGAAGTTGACTATAGCCTTTTCAAGCCAATTGACAAGCTCTACCTGAGTTGCGTTGGAGTCGATAACGTAAACGGGCATCTTCTCCGTTATGGGATACTGCAAGTACATAGCGCGCTTCTGACGCTCCGTAACACCCTTTGCGTTAGGATCCTTAAGCGAATAGAATACGGATTTTCCGTCATTATTAACGAACTTGGAAAGAAGGAACTTTGCAGACTCTCCGTCCGTCGTTGTAAGATTCTGTCTTGCCGCTTCTTGAAGCGGTTCGATGATCATCGTCTCAAATCTTTCTTTTGAGATCTGTCGGGGAACGAGAACTCTCGTCTCTGTTCTACCCATCGTGTATTCGACTCTGACACCGCCGGAAATCTTCTTTACAACGATCTGGTTGTTTCCGCTTTCCGAGTTAATTCTCATTGCGGCTTCTTCAAAGCTATTCATCGTAGCAGAAGCGCCGGTGGAGATAGTCGTGTAATTTAAAAGTATCTGGCTGAAGAGCTCATACTTTTGCGTATCCGCAATTTTTGTGCCGGGAATATCGAAGGGATTAGACCACAAGATTTGGTTTCCCTTCTTTAAAGCCATTTCGCCGGTGGTTTTCTCGATATAGAGAGCGTAATTTCCGACTTTCATAAGCTCTTCCATTGTTTCGAGCTTTTCCTTCTCAGTAGCGTAGGAGGTCGTCAGATATTCTTGTTTTATAGCTTCAGCATCGTACGTTACTTTTTCCTCGTCAGCAAAAACACTGACAAGTGATGACATAGCCGTCGCAATGAGAAGCGATGCGAGCAAAATCAGTATTTTTCTTTTCATCTCTTACGTCTCCTTTCTACTGCAGTCTAAATGATATCTCAATGACTATGTTACTGATAAACGTATATATCTTTGTGACAAGTCCCGAGAAAAGTACGCCGATAAACATTATTACCATCACCGCTACTACCGAGCCGATAGCCGTGATAACACCCTTGCCAAAGGTATAGTCGTGAGTCGTCATTGCGCCCAAAACTATAAGTCCGCCCATCCAGATAACGCCGATAGTTGTTATCATCGTTACCATAGCTGCTTCTTGCTGTGTTACCATATTCGAAAGAATCGTGGAGAAGAACAGCATTAAGGGGTAAGGCAATAATGCATAAGACGTTGCTATAAAGATGTTCTTTAAGGTTCCTTCGCCATCAAACAAGGTGGTAAGACACCAGTTGCCGATACACCAAAGGAAGAGAGGAAGTAAAACAGCAATGATTTCAAGAAGAATATTTACGCCGTTGCCCTCTGTATTGAAAAGGTAGCCTGCCGCGAGTGAGTGGAACATATCCACAAGTATCGTAAGTGCAACAAACGTCCAAGCTGCTCTCATTGAGCCTCTCTTCTCGTGCTTTAGATCCCAGAAACCGTCGAAGGGGTGGAGCATAACGTGGAAGCCATACAAAAGCTCCTCATAATACTTGCTCTTTCTACCGTTTTTGTGAGCTGCCGCTTTGTTTACCTTTCCTGCCCAGCCTAAGAACTTAACTAAAAGTATGATGACTGCCAAAACAACAATTACCATAAGCAAGAGATACTTTCTGATTATCTCTTTACGAGTTGCCTGGAATGCATCAGACCAGCTTTCAGTCTCGTATGCAAACTCAAAGTACTCCATAGCATCTTCATATTCGCCGGAGCGGAGAAGAGCTCTGCCGATTCCGATATACGCAAGGTCGAAGTTGTTGTTCATCTTCAAGACTTCGCGCCAGTCGTTTATCGCCTCGTCGTACTTACGGTCTTGCTGGTTCTGCAAAGCCTTCGCAAGAAGGTCGCCGTATGTTGTTCTTGTGAATACTTGGAAATTATCGGAGTTCTTATCAAGAACGATAAGATCCGTGCCGTGATATGCGATACATTCGATGCTCTGGAGCGTACCCTCTTGGTTACCCGTGTTACCGAATGCCCAGAGCATATTACCGTTTTGGTCGTATGTATAGATTCTCTGACGCTTTTCGTCAACTATACTCCAAGTTTCATCGGGACCGAGTGCAACGTCTATGATCTTCGAAGCGCCGACGATCTTGTTATACTGGGTCTCGTAGTTCATTACGTTAAGTTCACCGGAAGGAGGATAGAATCCCGAACGGTACATAACGTCGATACCGGAAAGGTTGAGCTTCTTTACGGGAGCGTACTTGTCGGTGATATCCTTGCCGACGATAGCCGCTTGTTGATTTGACTCCTCAATAGATGAGGTCGTAACGTAGATGAAGCCGTCTTTGTCTATGGTTATGTTGTTGAACTCCGTGGGAACATATCTTTCAGATGCCGCCTGCTGTGCATCGGTCTGGAAGTATCTCCAGATAATATCGAATGCGTCAACGGTTGCCTTCTGCGCGCCGATATAGCCAAGGAAGGTACCGTCTTCTTTAAGTGTGATGATACCCATATAGGTCGTAGAGGATACGACGTAGATACGTCCTGCGTCATCAACTGCCAAAGCAATGGGCTTATAAAGTGCGTCCTCTTCGATAGCTTCGCTCTCGGGCTCCCCTATCTCTCTTACAAAGTTACCTTGCATATCGAACACTACTATACGGTAGTTGTTAGTATCGGCAACGTAGATAAGTCCGTCTTCTTCAGCACCGTTTGCAACGTCTTCTGCAGTGCCGTTTGTTTTGACGAATACACCTTCGCATTCAAGAAGAGCATCGGGAACACCCTGTGAGTTAACGAATTCACTAATTTCCAAAACAACCTCGTAACGAGAGTTATTCTTGACTATCTTGAGTACTCTGCTGTTGGTTCCGTCTACAATATATATATTATTGTAGTCGTCAATGAAAATATCGCTGGGGTTATCAAGCGCTACGTCAAGTCCGAGATCCGCGGAATCAATCGTATCATAAGGAACGTATGCCGCAGGAGAGTTCTGCATATTGCCTGTATAGGAATATGTAAACGTCTTATACGGTGTCGCCGCTGATACGGGGAAGCATCCGATTGCAAGTGCAATTACGAGCGCAACAATTAAAAATCTTGTAATTTTTTTCACTTTGCTTCCCTCCTTAATCCTTCATTCCTGACGAAGACATAGTCTCAATGATGTTACTCTGCGTGATAAGGAACACGATACAAGGAACAAGCATTTCAACTATAAGTGCCGCCGCACTTGCACCGGCGCGTACGATTCCTGCCGATACAATCTGCTTAACAGCGTAGTTAAACGACTTGAGCTGCTCGGAGTGAATATATATCGAAGAGCCCTGGTTCCAAAGTCCCTGGAACGAGTAGATGATAAGTGTAAGCCAAGCGGGTTTAACTGCCGGCATTGCAATCTGCCAATAGATTCTCATCTCTCCCGCACCGTCGATTCTGGCAGCTTCAAGGATCGAGTCGGGAACGTTAGTCTCCATAAACTGCTTGATAAGGTAGAGTCCCAATGTCGTACAAGTAGCGGGAACGATTACCGTATACAGCGTGTCGATCCAACCGAGTGCCGAAAACGTAAGGAAGTTTGCGATAGTGGTAACGGTTGAGTGGAACATAAGCGAAAGTACTATCATCTCGAACATCCAGCCTCTGCCGGGGAACTTAATCTTTGCAAGTGCATAAGCGGCAAGAGAGGAAAGTACAAGGTTACCGAAGGTACCGAGTACGGAGATGAGAACGGTGTTAAAGAGGTATCTTGAGAAAGGAACCCAAGACGCGCTCATAAGTGCGAATAAGTCTGTGTAGTTATTGAAGGTCGGTTTTGAAACCCAGAAGCGAGGAGGGAATATCCACAACTCATCAAGCGGCTTCAAGGACTGAATTATGGCGTAATAGGTGGGAATGATCATTGCGAATCCCAAAATGGCTAGAAATACACCTACGCCGATATTTCCGCCGAGTGAACGGTTAACGGTTCTGTAGCGTTTTGAGTAACGTTCTTTTTTCTTTTTCTTAGGAACAATTTCCTCAGCCGCTTCGGGAACCTTTTTAACTGAAGCAGAATTCATCACTGACCCACCTTTCTTAACATTTTCTTGATGAGGATGTTAGATCCAACCATCATTATGAACAGTATAGTTGCTATTGCGGAAGCATAACCGGTCTCAAAACGCTGACCGCCGAAGTCCTCCAAGTGATGCATTATCGTCCAAGCCGTATACTCTGTGCTGGGGAAGCCGCAAAGTGCGGTGATAACTGCACCGAAACCGAAGGATTGCGTTATGGACATAACCGCACCGAACATGAGCTGTTCTCTCATCGCGGGAAGTGTTATGTACCAAAGCTCTTGCCATCTGTTTTTAAGTCCGTCAACCGCGCCCGCCTCGTAAAGGCTTCTGTCAACACCCTGGAGACCTGCGATAAACGAAAGGAAGGTCGTACCAAGTGACGTCCAAAGTGCGACGACGATAACGAGGGGCATAATATACGATGAGTCAAAGAAGAAGTTTATAGGCTCCGTTATAAGACTCATTTCAAGAAGAAGCGAGTTTACAACACCGTATTGGTCACCCGAGAAAAAGATGGTGAATATGAGGTAAAGCTGTCCGGAAATACTCGGTGAATAGAATATAAAGGTAACTATTGCACGGAGCTTCGGATGCATATCGTTGATAAACCAAGCGATAAAGAGCGATATCAAATATGATGCGGGACCCGTGATTGCTGCGAAAATGAGAGTGTTCTTAATGGCGATTATAAATACGTCGTCATCAAGCAAAAGTCTCGTGTAGTTATCGAGGAACAACCACTTGGGAGCTTCGATCATATTGAATTCCGTAAAGGAAAGTACGAATGAAAGTAAAACGGGAAATACCGTAAATACCGTAAAGAGAATCATAAAGGGAGCGATCATAAAGTAGCCGACTTTGTTTACCCTCATATTACGGCGGAGAAGCTGACCTTTTGTCATTTCGCTGACGGGTATTTCTATCTTTTGCTTTTTCTTAACATCTGTCATGACATATCTCCTTCCTTATAATATTACTGTAAACCGCCGCCGAAGAGTTTGTTGTACTCTTCGACAGTGTAAAGGCGGCCATCTGACGCAAGTATCATTCCATCTTCTTTTGGAGTGAGCGTTCCGTCAGCGTTTTCAATGAAATCGTCCATAGTTGCAAGTTCGAATTCCTTGCGCTTTCTGTTAAGCTCTGCGTTGATCTCATCAATGTAGCTGTTCATTTCCTGAACGGCATCCTTCTTTTCGTTATATACCGCTTGGTATGCGAAGGTAACGTAACGTGTGATGATGTATCCGCCGGGCATTTCGGGTTTAGCAGAGAGGGATTGGAACTCATAATTAATGTTAT
>CALCTE010000247.1 GCA_937893885.1 uncultured Clostridia bacterium
AAGAGCTTTCAGCAGAATCTGCTTTTCTTCCAGAATCCTTGCAATCTGACTTGGCCCTTTGCGATCCAGACAGAGATCAAAGATGCGCTTGACAACCGGCGCGGCTTCCTCATCCAGAATCCACTTGTCCTTGTCGTTCGGGTCGCAGCGGTAGCCGTAGGGCGGCTTGCCGAGATGCTTGCCGCTGGTGCCGCGCTGATGTAGGCTGATACGGACTTTCTTGGAGGTATCGCGCGGATACCACTCGTTGAACAGGTTGCGGATCGCGGCAAAGCCCTCTCCGTCCCCACACTGGCTGTCCACGCCGTCGTTGACGGCAATGAACCGAACGTCGTATTGTGGGAAGGTGATCTCCATCAGCATTCCCGTTTGCAGATAATCTCTGCCGAGACGGGATTGGTCTTTCACGATGACGATTCCTACCTTGCCTTGTTCGATGTCGTTCATCATCCGCTTGAAATCGGGACGGTTGAAATTCGCTCCCGAGTATCCGTCATCCACGTAGAATTGGATGTTCGGGAAGCGGTGCTGTTCTGCGTACTGCTGTAGTATTAACTTTTGGTTCTTGATACTGTTGGATTCGCCTTGCAGATCATCCTCTTGGGATAGGCGGCAGTATATGGCTGTTATTAAATTTTTGCTTTCGGTTGATTTCATTACACGTTTCCTTTCCGAGCCGAGTGCGGCTCTGTCAAATCAAACCGAATAGGATACGGCAACAACATATCACAACTCGGTCGAGTAGTCCAGCGACTTTGCTGAAACAGTTTTGTTAACTTTTTCGACCGTTGATAAGGTATTTCAGTTTGTCCTTTGCTTCTTCCGTATCTTCACTGACAGAGAAACAAGACAGTACGGGATACTGCTTTCCTTCAACGGTCAGCACGTAACCGAGACCGATATGCTGTTCTTCTCCTAATTCTTTCTGTAATTTCAAATATTTCTCTCTGCGCTTTTTCAGTAATTCATAATCCATGATGTTTTCTCCTTTCTTGTTACAACCCCGTTCACAGCGCCTATGTTTTTCCCTTAAACACGGCACTTTCGGGGATCTGTGGCACCGTATACTGGCACAAGGCCTTATTTACGACGCCTATTTTTTTCGGTGTCCAAAATCCCGAAAACCCTTGTGCGGTCGGGGTTTCCGGCCGCTGTGATCCGAGGCGATCGTCGTTTACGACGCCGACTCTTTCACCTGCTTGATTTTCGACCCATCGAAAATGCCTGAAAGCTGCCCTCAACTATCCCGTATTTCGTCTTTCCAACCTTGTCCTAAAATCGCCTCAAACGGGCGGTTTTCTTTTGGTCGGGTGTTTCCTCGCATCCCTGCGTTCCTCGGCACACAGGCGGTCTGTGGGCGACACACGGGCGTTCCGTGGTGGTTATCTATTCTCTTTTTCTGTTGTAGTAATTCCTGGGTTTTGTTCTATGGGTTTTCTTCTTGATAGGAAATTCTGACACTATCCCAACGAAAGATTCACTCTACTCCAAGAGACTTGCCACGTAGTAGAGATTGCTTGTCCTTGTTCCGTCCTCACGGTGCCGCTGAATCTTTTTTACCAGACCGAGGGATGAGAGATTTTCAATCGCAGAGTCTACGGTTTTCCTGTCCATACCGCACTCCTTTGCGATGACTCTCCGCGAGGGAAAGCAGGAGCCGTCCTTGCTGTCGCTGTGCCGAAGCAAACAGCAATACACGGTGAAGTCTCTTGGCTTCAGTTCTAAATCAAAGATTCGATTGGGAACCATAAAGAAATTTTTGTGTTGCATCCGATCCTCCTTTCGTTTTTGTTGATTCTAAATTTTGATACAATCATCTGCATTCCACCTTTCGATTTTTATGTAATCACGGCGAGAGCAAAACAAAAAGACTCGCGCATACATCAAGACGGAAACACAAATGAGCGAACGGTTCGGTTCGCTTAAAAATGTTCCGTGCCGATGTATGTACGAGTCTATAACTCTGAATGGATGATCGTTATCTTTCAAACGAAGGAGAGACAGTTGTAACTGTCGTGGCACATAGTATTCAATTTTCAGCCGATCTCTCGGTGGCTTTATTATACCATACGCAGGAAACTTTTGTCAAGGTAGGGTGAATAAAGTGTGCGGGATATGGGAATAATAGTTTATTTGAATTGCAAAAAAACGTCCTCGTTACAAAAAAGTAACGAGGACACGCGCATTAAATTTATGAAAGCTGCTTTTTCAATTCTTGAAAACTTTCCAAAGCACTTTGCAGATTCTCAATAATATCATCGGCAAGCACATCCGGATCGGGGAGATTGTCAAGATCAGCGAGCGACTTATCCTTAATCCAAAAGATATCCAGACTCGTCTTATCACGTTTTAAAATCTCGTCAACACTAAATCTGCGCCAGCGACCATCGGGGTTTTCGTCAGACCACGTTTCCTTGCGTTCATAACGATTTTCGGGATTGTAGCAAGCAATAAAATCAAGCAGATCCGCATCGGTCATAGGATGTTGCTTCAATGTGAAATGGACATTGGTACGGAAATCATAAATCCAAATTTCCTTAGTCTGCATATCGGGACTCGCCGGACGCTTATCAAAGAAAATTACATTTGCCTTAACACCCGGCTTGTAGAAGATGCCGGTCGGCAAACGAAGTATGGTGTGCAGATCGGTGGTCTGCAATAATTTCTTGCGCACTGTTTCGCCGGCACCGCCTTCGAAGAGAACATTGTCCGGAACAACAACTGCAGCTTTTCCTGTTGCTTTCAAGATGGTGTTAATGTGCTGAACGAAGTTGAGCTGCTTGTTGGAGCTGGTTGTCCAAAAGTCTTGGCGGTTGTATACCAATTCCTCTTCCTCTTCTTCGCCTTCCTCGTTGGTCATCGTGATGGAAGACTTTTTACCGAAGGGAGGATTGGTCAGTACATAATCTACACGGTAGCCGGGATCTGTCAAAAGAGAATCTCCGTGTGCTATCGGTATATTACCGTAAATATCTCCGATATTATGCAGATAGAGATTCATCAGAGACAGTTTGAATGTGACGGCAACAAGCTCGTTACCGAAGAACGTTTCGTTTTTAAGGAACTCTTTATCCTCACGGTCAAGCGTATAGTTTTGCGTGATAAATTCCTGTGCAGCGAGGAAGAATCCACCGGAACCGCAACAAGGGTCGGCAATCGTTTTCTTCGGTTCTGGACGGATACACTCAACCATAGCGCGGATCAAAGGACGTGGCGTGAAGTACTGTCCTGCGCCACTCTTGATATCTTCTGCATTCTTTTGGAGCAAGCCCTCATAAATCTCGCCCTTAACGTCGGAAGACATAGACACCCATTTTTCTTTATCTATCATCTGGACGATACGGTAAAGAATAGCGGCGTTACTGATCTTGTTACTGGCTTGGGCAAAAATCATTCCAAGAATGCCGCCTTGCTTGGCAAGTTCTTCAAGGGTTGCTTTGTACTGATCCTCAAGCTCTGCACCTTTCAGTGTGCTCATATCCGACCAGGTATAACCTTGCGGAATACCTGTTTCTTTTTTATACGGCGGCTTGGAATACTCATCTGACATTTTCAGAAAGATGAGATATGTAAGTTGTTCAAGATAATCTCCGTAGGACACACCGTCATCGCGGAGAGGATTACACATTCCCCAAACCTTAGAGATTATTGTTGTTGATTGTTCTGACATTATTTCCCTCCTGCCCTAAATTTTCGGGAGTACAGTTGTTTAATTCCTCGTAATCTTTAAGTACTTCGGTGACATATTCTTTGATAAAATCTGAAACTTGTTTATATTCCTCTATGACGCGCTTCAATACATATACAGTCGGCATACGTAGAGACATATCAAAATTGCTCATAGTAGAAACGCTAGGAGAATTACGATGAGTTAATTTATCCCGAATTTCTCTAACATAAGAATAGTTACCTTCCCAAGGTTCTATGTCACAATTATCAGCTTGCTGCATATAATTATACACTTTTTTTGCAAATTGATTTGGTCTTTTCCCTTGTTGCGCATCATGAAACAACTGTGCCGCATAAACTTTTTCTATCGGTTTCCCTAAATTTTCTTTTATGTTAAACATTTGAGCCAACAAGTCCCATAGTACCTCAGTTCTAAAAACAGCATTTTCCACATAATATAAGGCCTTCTGTTCGTTTGCTGATGGCAGATAAAGCGGATTCCATTTCTCAAAAGTTATTTCATCAGTCCATCGTATTGACTCTTTAAATGAATATTTGATTTTTTTGTCAACATCAAGAATCGTGTGATAAATTGTAGCGAAAGAAAAAAACTTTTGAGCTTCTGGAGAATCAAATAAAATTGCGCCGAGTACAATTTTATCCTCACCATACCAAACTGTAAAGGCGTTTTCTTCGTACTGTATCTCATTGATTATATTCAAAAAATATTTTGCTTCTTCAGATTTCATTAACATATCAGCTTTCTTTCAAATGCTTTTTTCAAAATACTCTGTCGCATAGCTTCGGCTTGTTGCAAAGCGATATCAACCGTCTTTTCAATGCTATCGCAAACTGATAATGTTGCTTCCAAGGTGCTATTGATATCAATCTGCTGTTGTCGTGTGATTTTAGGAACAGGTATATGCTTTACAATCTCTTCATTGAGATTTTTCATCGTTGTTCCTGTAGCATTCTCTTCTAAATAATGCACAACGCTGGGGCTTGATAAAATTTGAGCATAGAATTCCGCATCAAACTCGCTTTTAAGCCGAAATCTAATGCTTCCGGTACCACAGATCCACCCTGACTCCTTTTCAGTAATTGCCGCAGTTCGCCCCATTTTACCTCTGCGTCCCATAATAATATCGTTTGCTTTTAAACGATAGGAGGCTAATTCAGAAGCTTTTGCTTCTGATATAGTCGTTTTGGAACTTGGAATAATTGCATTTTGCTTTATATGTTGCGGATTGATGACTGGGATTCCACCATCAATATAATCCTCCTTATGAAGCGCAGTTCCAAATGGTCCTATCCGTATATCTTCAACAATAGATGATATTTCAACGGTATCGGTTTCAAAGTCAAACGCCTCTTTCAGCACCGACTGACGATACACCGCAAGCTGTTGCTTTGTCTTCTTCAATGTTTCAACACCATTATCGAGTTCGGAGAACAGTTCTTCAATTTTTGCAACAACGCGTTCTTGCTCATCTTCACTTGGAACAGGCACCATTATCCTTTTCATCTGTGCCTGAGTTAATTTCAATCTTGTCGTACCCGAAACATAACCTTTATAGTTAAAATAATTTAAATAATAGCAAAGAAATTTGTTATTACTTTTAGATCGCAAAACATGGGCATGATTATTCACCCAGGACTTGCCTGAAATTATATAAGCCTTTTCTGCATACATATCAAGGAAAGGTGCACCATCTTCGCCTAAAAGAACATACTCGCCATTAGTAAGATATCCGTCTATATAACCAACTTGTCCTGTTGCACCATAATAAGGATAAAGCTCCTCTTGTGTTTTACCTGTAATGCGAGCAGCTCGTTCTTTACTGTTTATTGGTTTTCGCAGAGTATCGCATATCTCTACTGCATCACAAAATGGAACATATCTCCAATTCTCGTTCATTATAAAATAGCCCTCTCAAATAAATTCCTTGCTACAAAGATAATTCAATCAATTTCCTTATCAATATACTTTTTGCAATTATAGCAAAAATAATGGGTTTCATCATAGTCCAACAACTGCAAGAATTGTCCGTGTGTGCCATAGCAAATAGCACAGTAAGGTATTTCTTTTTCATCGTTTTCCAAAGTAATATAAGCACCTTTGTGGCGAACGACATTATTTTTTATTGTGAGTTCTTCTTTTAACTTTTTGTTTTCTTCAGTTAATCGCGCAACTTCAGCCTGTAAATCTAATGCTTGCGCACTTAAATCAAGCAATTGACGATATAATTCAACGTTATCTGCCTTTTGTGCTACACTTATCGCATCCTTAAATGCATCATATAAACTCATAGTCTTATTTCTCCTATTCGACTATTATCTTTTTTGAGGAACTATCATCGAACTCGATTGCATAACCCTTTTGCCATTCGTCGTATAGTTGAGTGAAATTAGGTTGTTTTTTGGTAACAACTGAAGTTCCGGTATAAATTTCTTTTGGTTCTATAATAACCTCACGATTAGTTTCCGATAAGGTTTCTTCAAATAGAACAAAATTTGAAATAATTCTATGACCGCTTGTAAGAATATACCAGCGTTCAACCTTTTCAGTAATGATTTCTCTGATCCGCTGGCGTTGAACATCAGGCATTTGAGATCCCAAAATAATTCCTACAAGTTGTGTAGAATCAATATGGAAAAGTCTTTGGTGTGCGGGCAATGTTAATTTTCTGCCGGCAAGCCACTGTACGCCGCTTGATAACACAACTCTTGCTTCCTGTTCGTAATCCCAAACCGAATGCTTTTGAAGATAATTTTTTGCACGCTCAGCCTGTGCCATTTCAACTTCTTCCGGAGTATGTTTATCACCGGCAACACTTGCAGGAAAACACATAAAACCATCTGAAGATTTAGGAGTTGAAACGTACTCCACATCTTGTATTTCAAACGCATCCGGAACCACAAATGTCAATCTTGGCAAAGGAAGAGTTGCAGTTTGTTTGCGCTTCCAATTTGGGTTTTGCTTAAGTTTTCCATCAATTGCTCGATATATGAGACAAAAACCTTTATGATTATTAGCATAGTGAGACCATAACAAAAAGTTATCGTTTGTTTTTGAAAATGAAGCAAAATACCGTTCTTCCGGAGAATACCACATAACATAATTCTGTATTGCTTCCAACATAGATGGCAAAAGGCGTTGTTCGTAAGTTCTTGCACCGATGTCTACAAATTCATTTTGGGGTATTCTCAAAACATTTTCTATTGGCATTGGCGCTTTTGATAAAAAATATTGAACAATCCTTTCCTTTAAGGATTCAAGAGGTTTAATATTATAAGCTTTTAACGCTTCGTTAATTAAATTGTTCCACAAATCTTTATCTGCAGAAAAAGTAGCAAAGGTTTTCCCTTCATAAGGATCGTTGCATTCTTCCCGAGAAGCGAAATACAGTTCGTCATAAATGAGTTCTTTTACTGACAATTCGCTACCCGAACGGTATCTGTAATAAAACATATCACGCCACCAATTCTACATTCATTTCCATCAAAATCGCTTCATACTTGTCTCCGAACACCTCATAGAACCGTCCGAGACCACCCTTGCGATCAAAAGGATTCAGGTCAAGGTCGCTCGTTTCAATACTCAAAGATACGGCAATGTGGTCTTTGACAAGACGAAGCCATTCCATCTGCTCGTCCGTGAAATGTACCGCACCCGCGTTGCGGCGGAGTGTCCACTGCATGAAGTTATAGTTTACTCTATCAGCAAAGGGCGCAAGATTCTCGGTATATCCCATTTCAAAACGAATGATGGATATAAGGTCGGACAATTGTGCCATCGTACCACGCTTTACTCTTTCGGGTTTCTTAATGGCATAACAGTCCCACAGACGCTCCACGGTGATTCCTTTGGATTTCAGCTTCTCATATAATGCTTTCAATCCATCAATCGCCATCGGGCGGTCTTTATATTTTTGATCGTAGATGATACGCAGGGCGATAATTTCATCTCTGTTCTCGTCAATGAATTCGCGGAAGGAAGCAATTACACGGTCAGCGTTTTCCTCCTGCTGTGAATCGAATCCAGCGAATAGAACCTCATCGAGATTTACGTTGTCGATAATCTGCTCGTGACTACGACGCACATTATCTATATAGTCGCGTACTTCCGGATTTTGGAACGGCGCAACCGCCTCTTGAACCAAGGCTTTCTTTGTTTGTACAAGTTGCTCCTCGGTAGGTTCTGTAGTTGCAAACTGTTCTTGTGCCTTTTGTAGAATGATATCTTCATCAAAAGCGTTCAAAAGTTTTTCAGCGATTTGACCTGCACTATCGCCCACCGTTTCGGCAAATTCTTTCTTTTCGCCTGATGTCATTTGGCTATTCAAACGTATAACACGATTTGCAAGAGATGTAAGCGTATCCTCGCTCTTATCGCCCAACGCCACGTTCATCATCAGTTCTTTCATACTGACAGATGGTTTACGCTCGAGAGTACGCGTGTCGGATTTCTTGGATTTTGTAACGCCAACCGCATCGACGATAACGAAATGGTCTTTGTTATCGTTTGCGGAGGGGGTAACCTTTTGGAGATCGTCTTTAGAAAGTGTACGTGTTCCTCTACCTTTCATCTGCTCGAAATAGTTTTTACTGCGAACGTCACGCATAAAGATCAAGCACTCGATAGGCTTGACATCAGTTCCGGTTGCAATCATATCAACTGTAACTGCGATACGAGGATAATAGTCGTTACGGAAGGAGCTTAACACGCTTTCGGGATTCTCGGCGGAATAAGTTATCTTTTTACAGAACTCATTGCCTTCACCAAACTCCTCACGAACGATTTGAATGATATCGTCGGCGTGGCTGTCGGTTTTGGCGAAAATTAGAGTTTTCGGCACTTCCTTACGACGCGGGAACAATGAGGTGAATACATTTTCCTTGAACGTACGAATTACGGTGCGAATTTGGCTTGGATTAACGATATCTCGATCAAGCTGAGAAGGAACGTAATCCAAATCTTCATCAAGCTGTTTCCAACGTTTTTCACGAGACAAACGACTACGCACTTCTATCATCTGTTTCATAATGTGCGTTGTATTTTTACCAATATTTGTTTCAATGAGGAAGATATCCTCACCTACGTTTACGCCGTCAATAATGGCCTGTTCACGCGGATATTCGCTTACGATATTTTCGTTAAAAAACGCAAACGTACGTTTATCGGGAGTTGCCGTCAAACCGATAATAAAGGAATCGAAATATTCAAGCACTTGATTCCATACGTTATAAATGGAACGGTGACATTCATCCACGATAATGCAGTCGAAGAATTCGGGCGGATATTTTTCGTTGTAAACAACTTCTTTAGGAGCTTTTGATTCAGCTGTTACGAATTCATTGAACGATGTTTCCTCTGCGGATTCATCAAGCTCGTCACCTTTAAGAATTGAATACATTCTCTGAATTGTGCTGATGCAGATCTGTACACCGTCGGGAATGTAAGAGGATTTGAGTCTATGTACGCCGTAAATCTGCGAAAACGGGCGAGGATCATCGGTAGGTTTATATGCAAGGAACTCTCGTTCTGCTTGTTCACCAAGGCCTTTGGTATCAACGAGGAAAAGAATACGGTTCATTTTGCCGTACTTCAAAAGTCTGTATGCGGCGGTAATAGCAGTAAAAGTCTTTCCGGCACCGGTAGCCATCTGCACCAATGCTTTGGGACGATTGTCTGCAAAAGAAGCATCAAGATTTTCGATAGCTGTAATCTGACATTTGCGGAATCCCGTCGGATCAAATTCCGGGAAACGCTTCATGTTATTGCGGATGGTATCGGGCTGTTTTAAGAGAGCAAGAAGCGTTTCGGGGCGATGAAAAGAGAACACCGTTCTGGAACGGTATTTGATATCGTCATAGTCGGTAAAGCGAGTCAACTTGTCTGTTGCTTCATAGGCAAAGCGAATGCGGTATTCGTTTTTAATCCACTTAAAGGTACTGGTTGCGTAACGAGCAGACTGACTCTCGACAGAGGTGATGTTTTCGCCCAACTCGCTTTTCTTGGCTTCAATAACTCCTACCGGGATTCCTTCCAAAAACAGGGCATAATCTACCGGTCCGGTGCTTGTAGGAAACTCACGTACAGCAATGCCAAGAGAAGCCGAAAGATTAAGGGATTTAACATCCTGAATCGTCCAGCCGGATTCTATTAACTTTTTATCAATTGTAACTCGCGCTTTATCTTCAGGTTTCATAAAACACTATCTCCATCACATTCTTATTCTGCTGCTTGTCCGCTTTTGATCCACGCATCCACTTCGCTTACTTTGAATTTCCAGTTGCGACCGACTTTGTGAGCGGGCATGTTTTTGTTCGCAATCCAAACAAGCAAGGTATCTCGGCTGATTCCGAGATATGCGCATATTTCTTTTGTGGAATACCACCGATCCGGCATATCTGCTTTTGTAATCATTTCCATATCTCCTATGAATACAATTCTACAGAATACATTATAGCATATATCTCGTTTGTTTTCAATGGGTTTTGTCGGATTTTGTAGGGTTGCAACTGATTTTTGCTTGATTTGTCACAAATGAAATCCACCATAGACACATTTTGAATCTATGGTGAATTTCAATTATCCTATTTGATTTTCTTTTTGTCCGTTTGATTTCCGTATCCAGTGAGTGTTTTAAGCTTAAAATAATTTTGCTTTTAAGCGTAGCCGATATAAATGTCGTAGCAGTCGTTGCCTGTAGCTTTTGCCCAAATCCACACGTCGGTGATATCCTCGTCCTTTGCATAGCGGTTCAGTCGGCTTTGGATATCTCTTTCGAGGTAAATGCAGTGTTCACCTGCTCGGATGGGGTTATCCCAGCAATCTACCGCTGTGTCGCTTAGTACGAGTCCTTTGCTTTCGGCGTAGCTCCTTGCATAGGCGATCCAGTGATCAATATCGAAGGGAGCAGGCTTTTCCGCAGGTTCCGGCTCGCTCACCTTTAGAGGTTTCGTTTCCCCTTTTGGTTCTTCTTTTGGCGGTTCAGTTTCCGATGTTTCGCCTTCCGTAAGCTGCGGTATCGTGTTTTCCGCGGTTTCTTCAATCAGAGGAGTAACCTTTTCTTCAGCGGTGCTTGTTACAGTGGTTGTTGCTATTTCTGTTGGCTGTATCGTTGTTGGCTCTGTGGTGGTTACGGTCGGCTCGGTTGCTTGATCCTTGCTCTCGGTCGGGACAGGCTCTTTTTCTTTCTCTGTCGGCTCTACTGCCGCTACTGACGGTGTTGTTTCGAGTGGGGGTTCTGTTATTACCGTTTCCGGTACCGTTGTCGTCGGACTCTCTGTAGGAGGCGGTGCGGTGTTGCCACCGCATCCCACCATACTCACGAGCACCACACAGCAGAGAAGATAAATTATTAGTTTTTTCATATATCATCCACCGTTTCTAACCC
>CALCTE010000248.1 GCA_937893885.1 uncultured Clostridia bacterium
CAATGGATAGTGAGCCGGAGAAACGGCTGGAGTTGATGGAGGCGGAGTAACGGAATAAATCCAGGAAAAATTCCACGGCAAAAACGGCGAAAACACCGTAATAAGCGTACCACTCGGAACGGTCATAAAGGACGCCGACAGTGGAAAGATACTTGCGGATATCTCAAACGATGAACCCGTAGTTATCTGTAAGGGCGGTAAAGGGGGATTCGGAAATAAGCATTTTGCGACTCCCACAAGACAGACGCCGCGCTTTGCAAAGGCGGGGATTGAGGGGGGGGAGAGAAATCTCCTTTTGGAGCTTAAGGTGCTTGCAGACGTAGGACTTGTGGGTATGCCAAGCGTCGGAAAAAGCTCCCTTATTTCAAAAATATCTGCCGCGACTCCTGAGATAGCGGGATATCACTTCACGACAAAGAGCCCCGTTTTGGGCATTGTGCAGACCGATATAGAAAAAAGCTTCGTCTGCGCCGACCTTCCGGGACTTATCGAGGGAGCAAGCGAGGGTGCCGGACTCGGTCATCAATTTTTGCGCCACGTTGAGCGATGCAGAATGCTCATTCACGTTGTCGATGCCGCCTCAACCGAAGGCAGAGATCCCGTGGAGGATATGAAGATAATCAACGCGGAACTCAAAAACTACAGCGCCGAGCTTGAGAAACGTCCGCAGATAGTTGCCGCAAACAAATGCGACGCCATAGAGGATAAGGCTCTTTACGATGCGCTTATAAGCTATTGCGCCGAGATAGGCGTTGAGGTATACCCCATTTCCGCCGCAACGGGAGAGGGCATAAAGGAGCTTCTTTATGCAGTAAGCGCAAAGCTTGAGACTTTGCCGCCCGTTAAGATATACGAAGCGGAGCAGAGTCTTGATGCCAAGGAGGTTAAGGAGAAAGACCACAGCTTCACGATAAGACAGCAAAATCGCGACTTTTACGTTGAAGCGGATTGGCTTAAAAAGGTCGTTATGTCCATAAACTACAACGACTACGAATCCTTAAACTATTTCCAAAGAGTGCTTAAAAACAGTGGTATCATCGCGGTTTTGGAGGAAAAGGGAATACAAGACGGCGAGACGGTGCACGTATACGATATGGAATTTGATTTTGTTAAGTAACGGTTACTTTTCAGGCTAAAAACAGGACGGAAAGATTTTGAAAAAGAAAGAAGAAAGATCAAAGCTTGCAAACGTACTCGTAAACTCCGTCGGAGTGATGATATTTCTCGTACTTTGCACGGTCATCTGTATTTATTTAAGCCCGTATTTTGAGACGATACTCAAAGAGCCGGAAACAATACGCGATATCGCCGAGGAAAAAGGAATCGTAGCGATACCGATATTTCTTCTGCTTCAGGTGTTGCAGGTCGTTGTGGCTTTAATTCCCGGAGAAGCCTTGGAGATAGGTGCGGGTGCGGCTTTCGGCTGGTTTGGCGGTTTCTTGCTTTCGGAGCTTGGAGTTATGCTCGGCACGTCGCTTATTTTCGTTATATCCCGAAAGCTCGGAAAGAGATTCATTGAAAGCATTACGGGCGGCAGAAAGCTTATGCGTTTCGAAAAGCTCGACAGAAGTAAGCACCGCGACAGGATAATATTTTTGGTGTTCTTCATTCCGGGACTGCCTAAAGACGTACTCACGTACGCTGCGGCGTTTTTTGATATCAAGCTTTTCAAATTTCTCTATATAACGGTGATAGCGCGGATACCGTCTATAATCAGCTCGACTTTGGCTGCTGATTTTTTAATAAGCAAAAACTACGTTACAGCCACCGCTATATTCGTTATAACTGCCGCGATATCGGTGATCTGCTTTTTGCTTTCGGAGAAAATATTGGCAAAGATAGAAAAAACGAAATAGATATTGAAATTTAAAAATAAATATGATATAATAGAGTGAAATATGGCTGAAAAGGAGGTATTTAATTGAAACGCACTGCAATTGTAACGGCAATTTTAGTCGCATTGATGCTTTTGCTTTGCTCCTGCACCACCGTAAGTTCTGATTCTTCCGGTTGGCAAGGTGATGCGGACGATACAACTCCGATCTTCTCCTCTTACAGCAATTTTGTAGAACTTAAAAGCAAGCGCTTCGGAAGCTTTACTCAAAAAGTGTATTCGAGCAAGGATCTGGCGCTTTCGGCAGGTTCCAAGCTTCTCTCGGTTTCTGCGATAGACCTTCAGTTTTTGCCCCTTTCGCTTCTCGATAACGCCGAGAAGGCGGACGGAAGCTTTGAAGGCAACGCGAAAGGATATCTCAATTCGGTAGTTACCGTAAAAGACGGCATCTTCGATATCGAATACGATACATATACGGGTAAAAAGCGCGAAAGCATATATGGAAGCTTTAGTTCGGACAGTGGATATATGAGCTGTAAAAAGACGGTGGACGGCATAGTTACCGCAAGCCTTGAGTATATTCCTGAAGAAAACGGATACGTCTCACAGTACAGAAACTTTGAAACGGGAGAGATAGTGAGAATAGGCTTTGATGCGGATAGGTTTGAGCTTGCTATTTTCGATGGTAGCGAATACACAGAGCTTGATAAAGTCGCAAAGGAAGCGTTTCTGGAAGGCTCGGTAGTAAGTATAGTGGAAAAAGACGGTAAGCTTGAAGCAAACGTAGAAGGCGAAACAATATTGGCATAAACTAACGGCGAAGCACTAAGCTTCGCCGTTTTTTATTAATATTTAATTAATGCTTTAAAAGCAATTTGCTTTGTTTCTTTATTCAAAGCCATTACAAATAAATCACCATTTTCTAAATCTAACTTATATCCTTCGATAGTGCATCCGGATGCTTCAATAACACAGTCTGTGGCATTTTGATAAGTATTATTTACATATTTTTCTTTTTTTCCTAGGGTAAGACTGTATAGCTGTAAACCTCCTCATTAGAACTGCTTTTGCTGAATCCCATAGATTTTAAGTTGTGTTTTCATTGTCATTTGTTTCTAGAAATTTTTTTATTTCCTTTTAGATT
>CALCTE010000249.1 GCA_937893885.1 uncultured Clostridia bacterium
CAGGTATGGCATTCGCAAACGCATTCCTCGGTGTCTGCCACTCCATGGCACACAAACTCGGTGCTTTCCACCATCTCCCCCACGGTGTTGCAAACGCTCTGATGATCGAAGAGGTTCTCCGCTTCAATGCATCTGAAGCTCCCGCGAAGATGGGTACCTTCTCTCAGTACGATCATCCTCACACCCTCGCTCGTTACGCAGAAATCGCCGACTACCTCGGCATCAAGGGCAACAACGATACGGAGAAGCTTGAGGGACTCATCAAGGCAATCAACGATCTTAAAGCTCGCGTAGGCATCAAGGAGACCATCAAGGACTATGGCATTGATGAAGATGACTTCCTCGCACGTCTTGACGATATGGTAGAGCAGGCATTCGACGATCAGTGCACAGGCGCTAACCCCCGTTATCCTCTTATGAGCGAGATCAAGCAGATGTACCTCAATGCTTACTACGGCAAGCACTTTGTTGAGCAGGATATGCCCGCTACCGATCTCGATGAGGCAAAGGTCGATCCCATCAAGGCTCCCTATCGCAAGGGCAAAAAGGCGTAATTTAAGGAGGAAAAACACATGAAACTTGATAGAGTAATTGCAGTAAGAAATAATAAGACGATCTACCGTGACGGCGACAGAGCCATCAAGGTTTTTGGTGCAGACTATTCCAAGGCTGACGTGCTTAATGAGGCACTGAATCAGGCGAGAATCGAAGAGACCGGATTGAATATTCCCAAGGTACTTGAGGTTACTATGATCGACGGTAAGTGGGCGATCGTTTCCGAGTTCATCAAGGGCAAAACGCTTTCACAGCTTATGGAAGAAAATCCCGAGAAGAAGGCTGAATACATCGAGCTTCTCGTTGATCTTCAGATGAGTGTTCATGCAAAGACTTCTCCTCTCCTTAACAAGTTGAAGGATAAGATGAGCCGCAAGATCGCAGCAACCGAGCTTGACGCCACTACCCGTTACGATCTTCACACTCGCCTTGAAGGCATGCCTAAGCATAACAAGGTGTGCCACGGAGACTTCAATCCCTCCAACATCATCATTGCAGAGAATGGAACTCCCTACATCCTTGACTGGTCTCACGCAACGCAGGGCAACGCTTCCGCTGATGTTGCACGCACCTATCTTCTGTTCTGGTTGAACGGTGATATTTCCGGTGCGGAGCTTTACCTTGACACCTTCTGCAAAAAGAGCGATACCGCAAAGCAGTATGTTCGGAAGTGGATGCCTATCGTAGCCGCTTCTCAGTCGGTTAAGGGCAACGAAAAGGAGCGCGAGTTCCTTATGAGCTGGGTCGGCGTTGTCGATTACCAATAATTCGATTTCCAAATTAACTGTTAACGCTTGATGCGGCAAGTCCGCATCAAGCTCCCACATTTATGAATTAAGAGAGGAAAAATAATATGATTAAAATTACAGTTTGTATCGGAAGCTCCTGCCACATCAAGGGTTCTCGTCAGGTAGTAGAGCAGCTTCAGTATTTGATCGCTGAAAACAATCTCGGTGATAAGGTGGAGCTTGGCGGCACCTTCTGCATGGGTAAGTGTCAACAGGGCGTATGCGTAACGGTCAATGACTCCTTCCATTCTGTTACTCCCGAGAGCGTAGGGGAGTTCTTCGCTAAAGAAGTTCTCGCAAAGGTATAAGTATATGTTGTTCGTTCAGGTTTGTGTTGGCTCGTCTTGCCATCTCAAGGGCTCGCAGGATATTGTAGAGCTTTTTGAAAAAGCCATAGAGGAACATCATATTGAGGATGAGGTCGTGCTTTCCGGTAGCTTTTGTATCGGAAAGTGCAACCGCATCGGTGTTACCGTGCAGGTAAACGATGACGTTCACGTAGGCGTGACGAGAGAAAATTTCAGAGAATTTTTCAAGAAAAATATACTTGATGTTATAGAAAACGAAAGGAAGTGACCACTGTGGCAAATTGCTTGACACTCAAAAAATCCAACTGCAAAAACTGCTATAAGTGTATCCGTCACTGTCCTGTAAAGGCAATTCGCTTTTCGGGAAACCAAGCACATATCATTGGCAATGAGTGCATTTTGTGCGGTCATTGTTTTGTTGTTTGTCCTCAAAATGCTAAGGAGATCGTTGACGGCACCGAGAAGGCGAGAGTTCTGCTTCAGAGCGGAGAGCCCGTCGTTGTCAGCCTTGCGCCCTCGTTTATTGCGAACTACGAAGGCGTAGGAATCGAGTCTATGCGCCGAGCTCTCCGCAAGCTTGGCTTTTTCGACGTTGAGGAAACAGCAATCGGTGCAACTATTGTTAAGACAGAATACGAGCGTATGCTGCGTGAGGAAGAAAGAGATATTATCATTACCTCATGCTGTCATTCTGTCAATTTGCTGATTCAAAAGCATTTTCCGTCTGCGCTTGAATATCTCGCAGACGTTATGTCGCCTATGCAGGCTCACTGCGCGGATATCAAGAGAAGAATGCCGAATGCCAAGACCGTTTTTATTGGTCCTTGTGTAGCAAAGAAAGACGAAGCCGAGTACTATGAAGGACTCGTTGATGCCGTTCTCACCTTTGAAGAGCTTACCAATTGGTTGAAATCCGAGAGAATTGAGCTTGAGAAGGAAGTAGATGATACGCCCGAGAGCCGCGCGCGCTTTTTCCCGACAACAGGCGGTATACTGAAAACAATGGCTCAGAATGCTCCCGGATATACGTACATTGCGCTTGACGGTGTTGATAACTGTATTTCCGCACTCAAGGATATCGAGAGCGGTAAGATCCATAAGTGCTTTATTGAAATGTCTGCTTGCGTTGGCAGCTGTATTGGCGGTCCCGTTATGGAAAAATACCATAGCACCTCGCCGATTAAGGATTACGTAACGGTGGCTGATTATGCGGGCGAGCGTGATTTTGAGGTGGATCAGCCTGCTCCTATGGAGCTGAAGAAGCATTTTTCTATGATCGAGAAAAAGCTACAGGCACCTTCAGAAAATGATATTATGGCGGTTCTTCGTCAGATGGGCAAATTCAAGCCTTCCGATGAGTTGAATTGCGGCTCTTGCGGATATAATTCCTGCCGTGAGAAAGCAATCGCCATTATTCAAGGCAAGGCTGAGATTTCTA
>CALCTE010000250.1 GCA_937893885.1 uncultured Clostridia bacterium
ATAAAGCTTAAGCTCAGGGCCTACAACGATAACGGAACGGCCGGAGTAGTCAACACGCTTACCGAGAAGGTTCTGACGGAAGCGGCCCTGCTTACCCTTGAGCATATCGGAGAGTGACTTGAGCGGACGGTTGCTGGGACCTGTAACGGGTCTGCCACGTCTGCCGTTGTCGATAAGAGCGTCAACAGCCTCCTGAAGCATTCTCTTCTCGTTGCGGACAATGATGTCGGGAGCACCGAGCTCAAGCAACTTCTTAAGACGGTTGTTTCTGTTGATAACTCTTCTGTAAAGATCGTTAAGGTCGGAGGTAGCAAATCTGCCGCCGTCGAGCTGAACCATCGGGCGGATGTCGGGCGGAATTACGGGAATAACGTCCATAATCATCCACTCGGGCTTGTTGCCGGACTGCTTGAATGCCTCAACAACCTCAAGTCTCTTGAGAACTCTTGCCTTCTTCTGACCGCTGGACTTAATCAGCTCTTCACGAAGCTGGGCGTTGAGCTCTTCTATGTCAATCTCGGCAAGAAGCTCCTTGATAGCCTCTGCACCCATACCTGCACGGAACTCGTTGCCGTACTTCTCGTACCAGTCGCCGTATTCCTTTTCGGTAAGGGTCTGATACTTTTTAAGGGGGGTGATACCGGGATCGATAACAATATACATTGCAAAGTAGAGAACCTTTTCAAGGTTTCTCGGGGAAATATCAAGAATAAGACCCATTCTTGAGGGGATACCCTTGAAATACCAGATATGGGAAACGGGAGCGGCAAGCTCGATGTGACCCATACGCTCACGGCGTACCTTTGCCTTGGTGATTTCAACACCGCAGCGCTCACAAACCTTGCCCTTATAGCGGATTCTCTTGTACTTACCGCAATGGCACTCCCAGTCCTTCATAGGACCAAAGATTCTCTCGCAGAAAAGACCGTCTCTTTCCGGCTTGAGAGTTCTGTAGTTAATTGTTTCGGGCTTCTTGACCTCACCGTGTGACCATGCTCTGATTTTTTCCGGCGAGGCAAGACCTATCTGTATCGATTCAAAGGTGATTTCGTTTGTATTGTTTTCCATTAAAACGACCTCTTTCTTTCGTTAGTATTGAAGAACGACTGATTAGTCTTCGTAGTCTTCCGCAAATTCGGCTGCTTCATCGCCGGGATATTCGAGGTCTTCGCCCCAATCATCATCGTCGTCGGACTCATCCATTACGCCGTCTTCAAAAATGCTCTCGCCTTCCTGTGAGTAGCCCTGTGCATCGCCTGCATCGTTAATGGTTGAGAAAGCCTCATTGTCAACAATGTGGAGACCGACATCATCGTCATCGAAGGACTGTCTGAGGTCGATTTCGTTTCTGTCGCCGTCGAGAACCTTGACATCAAGACCAAGGGACTGAAGCTCCTTGATAAGAACCTTGAAGGATTCGGGTACGCCCGGCTTGGGAACGTTGAGACCCTTGACGATAGCCTTGTAAGTGTTTACACGGCCGACAACGTCGTCAGACTTGACTGTGAGGATTTCCTGAAGTGTATAAGCTGCGCCGTATGCTTCAAGTGCCCAAACTTCCATTTCACCGAAACGCTGGCCGCCGAACTGAGCTTTACCGCCGAGGGGCTGCTGGGTGATGAGTGAGTACGGACCTGTTGAACGGGCGTGAATCTTATCGTCAACAAGGTGGAGGAGCTTGAGGTAGTACATAACGCCGACTGTTACGGGGTTATCGAATGCAACACCCGTACGTCCGTCGTAAAGCACTGTCTTACCGTCGGCAATCTTTATCTTATCAGCTTTGCGAAGCTCATTAAAGCGTCTTGCGTCGGAGACAATGGCTTCGTCGATAGCCTCGTAGCTCTTTTCGCCGTTTTCGCCGATCTTTTCTTCATAAAGCTCACCTGCGAAGTAATCGTTAATAAGATTTACGTCCTCGAAAGAGTCTCCCTTGCCGAAGTAAGCATCTATCTCGCTCTGGCTGTTTTGCGTATATACGGACTTGTCGATCTTAACTTTAAGCTTCTTGTCAACGCGGAGCGCTTCGATAAAGTCTGCGTGCTCCTTCATTTCCTTATCAACGAACTTAAGCTTCTTGTCGCCGTTTTCATCGAGGTATTCTTCATACAATACCTTGCCGACAAGTCTTTCGCCGTCGATGATGCTTCTGTAAAGTCCCGCCTCCTTGATGCACTCAACAATGTCTTCGTACGTAGCACCGTCAAATACGGGAGTCATTACCTTCCAGCCGAGCTTCTTTGCGGCGATACCGAGGTGTACCTCAAGCACCTGACCGATGTTCATACGGGAAGGAACGCCGAGGGGATTGAGCACGATATCAAGAGGTGTACCGTCGGGAAGGAAGGGCATATCCTCGGGGGGAAGAATTCTGGAAACGACACCCTTGTTACCGTGGCGGCCTGCCATCTTATCACCTACGGAAAGCTTACGCTTCTGTGCAACGTATACTCTTACGTCCTTGTTTACGCCGGGCATAAGATCGTCGCCTGCGGCTCTTGTGAATATCTTTACGTCAACGACGATTCCGCTTTCACCGTGGGGAAGTCTTAAAGAGGTATCTCTTACCTCTCTTGCCTTCTCACCGAAGATCGCGCGCAAAAGTCTTTCTTCAGCGGTAAGCTCGGTCTCGCCCTTGGGCGTTACCTTACCTACAAGTATATCGCCCGAGTGTACTTCCGTACCCTTCAAAACTATACCGCTTGCGTCGAGGTCTTTTAATGCATCCTCACCGACGTTGGGAATCTCGCGAGTGATCTCCTCGGGTCCGAGCTTCGTATCTCTGGATTCCAAGGAATACTCTTCAATATGAATAGAGGTGTAAACGTCCTCTCTTACAAGACGCTCGTTGATAAGTACAGCGTCCTCGTAGTTGTAACCTTCCCAAGTAAGGAAGCCGATAAGCATATTCTTACCGAGAGAAAGTTCACCTTGGCTGGTGGAAGGACCGTCTGCGATAGGCTGACCTTTGACTACCTCCTCGCCCGCGTCAACGATGGGAATATTGTTTATGCAAGTGCCCTGGTTGGAGCGCTTGAACTTAACAAGGTTGTAAACGTCCTTCGTGCCGTCTTCGGCGCGAATGATGATTCTGTCTGCGTTTGCTATCTCTACAACGCCCGCACGCTTCGCCAAAACAACTGCACCCGAGTCCGTTGCCGCCTTGTACTCGATACCCGTTCCGACAATAGGACTGTCGGTCACCATCAAAGGAACAGCCTGACGCTGCATGTTTGATCCCATGAGTGCACGGGAGTTATCGTCGTTTTCAAGGAAGGGGATCATCGCCGTAGCAACGGATACCAGCATCTTGGGAGAAACGTCCATAAGGTCGATACGCTCAGGCTCAACCTCGATTATCTCCTCTCTGTGGCGGG
>CALCTE010000251.1 GCA_937893885.1 uncultured Clostridia bacterium
AGCGTAGTACGACGGCGCTGATCGCCGCCATGGCGGTTGTCGCGGCCGGGGTGTTTGTCAGTTTCTTTTTGAGTTTTTCCACACAGGATCCCGAGCATGAAATCACCCTGCCCGGACAGCCGGCAATCTCCATAACAAATTCAGCCAAACGCCTTTCCTCCCGTATGTTTTTCCTCATTGTACCACAGTCTTTTACAAAGTCAAGGGAATTGTTCGTTTTTTTCCATATTGTTATAATTATTATATTTACTTTTTTCCTCTGCGGCACTAAAATTGCCTTTGTAAAATAAAAAAGGGGCAAAAATATGAAACGCAAATTTGACTATACATACGTAATAATCGCACTGTGCTTTTTGACGGTCGGCTTAAGCCTCGGCTTTTGCTCAAGCCCGAAATCAATGTACACCAAAGCCATAACAGAGGCTCTGGGTATGGACCGCGGAGTTTTTTCCTTAAGCGACACCTTCCGCCACGTTACGACCTCCGTCGTCTCCGTATTCTTCGGATTTTTAGTGTTAAAATTCGGCACGAAGAAGCTTATGTGTCTTGGCTTTATCTCTCTTATCGGATATGCGCTTGTTTCCTCGTACGCCACGAGCGCGTACGGTTTCTGGCTTGCGGGCGCTCTTCTCGGCTTCGGCCTTTCCTTTGCAAGCACATCTATGGCAAGCGCCGTAATAAATAAGTGGTGTACCAAAAACAAGGGAACGATAACAGGTATCGTTCTTGCGGCAAACGGACTTGGCGGTGCAATATCCTCGCAGATACTCTATCCCATTATAAACGAAGAAGGTAATCCCTTCGGATACCGTAATTCATATAAACTTGTTGCAATCATTCTCGCCTCTTTGCTCGTTTTAACGATAATCTTCTTCCGCGATGCGCCAAAAGGCGCGGATAAAAGCGTTTCTGTAAAGAAAAAGAAGGCGCGCGGTGCAGGTTGGAGCGGAATGGAATTTTCCGATGTAATAAGGAAACCCTATTTTTACGTTGCAATACTCTGCGTTTTTCTGACGGGCCTTTCCCTTACCGGTATCGGAAGCGTTTTAATTCCGAATTTGGAGGATATAGGCATTCCCGACGATTTTATTAAAAATCTTGCAACCATCGGAAGCCTCTGCCTTATGGGAAGCAAGCTCGTTATAGGCTTTTTGTTCGACAGGCGCGGTATAAGGCTTACGATGAACATCTGCTACGTTTGCGCGTTTTTGACGCTCGGCGCGGTGCTTTTAACCTCATCAAGCGCTCTGGGGTTCGTTATGGCAACCGCAAGCAAAGTACTCGATGCATTCGCACTTCCCTTGGAAACGGTTATGATACCCTTATTTGCAAACGAGCTTTTCGGTAACAAGAGCTTCGACAAAACTATGGGATTTTTCATCGCGGCAAACTATGCGGGATACGCTACGGGCTCTCCTCTCGCGCAGTTCTGCTTTGACGTGTTCGGTAATTATAAGCTTCCTTTAATGATATTCCTTACGGCATTCGCGTTTATATTCGTAATGATGAACGTTGTAGCAAGTAAGGCGCGCCGTGACAGACTCGCAATAGAAGCGCTTGAAATAAACGAAAACGCATAAGTTTACAATTTTTCTACATTATATTGTTTTTTTATATTTACATTTTTAATTGTTGTGATATAATCAAGGTAAATAATTATAAAAGAGGTAAAAATTATGAAACTTTTAGTTATAGGCGCACATCCCGATGATAACGAATTTCGTTGTGCGGGAATTGCTTACAAGTATAAGCAGCTCGGCCACGAGGTTCAGTTTTTGACCGTTTGCGACGGTTGCAGAGGCCACCAAAGCATGACTTTGGAAGAAACCCGTGAAAGAAGAAGAGGCGAATATATGGCGGTTGCCGAATATCTCGGTATAAAGTACGATTGTTTTGATATCGAGGACTGCACGGCTGTAGCTGACCTTGCAACCCGCAGAAGAATGATAAATTACATAAGAGAGGCTAATCCCGACCTCATCATCACTCACAGAACCAACGACTACCACGCTGACCATCGCGCAGTAGCGCAGCTCGTGCAAGACGCTTCTTATATGCTCATCGTTCCCCACGAGTGCCCCGAAACACCCGCTATGGCAACTATGCCCGTTATTATGTTCAACGTTGACAGATTTACACAGCCCCCCTTCATTGCAGACGTTGTAATTGACATCGACGACGCTATCGAGGAAAAGCTCAAGTGTGCAGACTTCCACGAGTCACAGGTTTACGAGTGGCTTCCTTACACAAGACACGAGACTGTTCCCGCAAACAAAAAAGAGCGCTTTGAAAAGATATGCCGTGGCGGTGTAAGCTTCGAAACGAAGGACGAGGAGCTTGATGAAATGCCCTACTCATACGGACGTCGCTATGCACAGGTTGCCGCTCGCTTCCGTAAAGAGCTCATTGAAAAATACGGCGAAGAAAAAGGCGCGAAGGTGCGTTATGCGGAGGCATTTATGCTCTCCGAGTACGGCACACCCCTCACTGAAGAATCAAAGAAAACACTTTTCCCGTTCTAAACGAAAAGAATCTCGGCGCACCCGCTTTATCGCAGGTGCGCCGATTTTTGTAAGACGCCCTCGCTATAGTGGCGGGGTTCAATAAAGGTTAACCGATGAACAGAAAATCAACAAAAAGTAAGTGATTTTCTGTGCTGATGCACATAGTGATATTTTATTCGCCTTAAAAACTGTCTTTAAGACAAAATCACGATATCACGCCCGAGCGCAGCGAGGAAGTGCCTTTAGGGCACAATAGAACTCCCGCAAGCGAATAGAACTGGCGAGATACTCCACACATCTATCCGCCCCACGCCTTTTCCCGCATTACTCCTTCCGCCGCGCCCTTTATTAACAAAAAATTAACAAAATAAATAATATATGTTCATACTATTATATTGACATGGGGTTTTTTATTTGATATAATAACATGCCGCATATTGTACGGAGTTCACAAAAATTCCGCAAGGGATTACCCGTAGTAGCGAGTCATAAAAGAAAGTGAGGTGCTTTTCGTGTTTGCAATCATAGAAACAGGCGGAAAGCAGTACAAAGTTCAAGAGGGCGACATCATCTTCGTTGAAAAGCTCGCTGCAAACGATGGCGAGACTGTAACTTTTGACAAAGTATTGGCTGTATCCGATGAAGCAGGCTTTGCTACAGGCGCACAGTGCGCTAACGCTACTGTTGAAGCAACAGTTGTTAAAAACGGCAAAGGCAAGAAGATCTATGTATTCAAGTACAAGGCTAAGAAGAACGAGAAGAGAAAGCTCGGCCACAGACAGCCCTATACGAAGGTACAGATCAACTCCATCAAGGCGTAAGCATGACGAAGGTAAACTTCGACTTACAGCAGACAAAGTACAAAAAGCTCACGGTTATGGGCCATTCGGGCTATAGCGATGAGGGAAGCGACATCGTCTGCGCAGCAATCAGCTCATCTTTAAACTTGGTGGGCGCAATACTCGAAAAGAGCGGCGCACAGTTTAAGGAAAGCGTGGGGAAAACGAGCGTGATAATCGAGCTTTCGAACACGGAAGAGCCCATCGGGCAATACGTATTCGACGCACTTTTCACAGAGCTTTCGGCTCTCTCGGAGAATTACCCCGACAACGTAAAAGTTACGGTGGCGGAACGTTTCCGCTAAATCAATAAGAAAGGATAGTCTTAAAATGTTGAGAATTTCGATTCAGTTCTTCGCACATAAGAAGGGCGTCGGTTCTACTAAGAACGGACGTGATTCCGAGTCCAAAAGACTTGGCGTAAAGCGTGCTGACGGTCAGTTCGCGAAGGCCGGAAATATTCTGGTAAGACAGAGAGGCACACACATTCACCCCGGTGTAAACGTCGGCAAAGGCTCCGACGATACACTCTTTGCTCTCGTAGACGGCAAGGTTAAGTTCGAGCACGTAACGAGAGACAAAAAGCGCGTAAGCGTTTATGCACAAGACTAATCTTGAAAGGAGGACTTAAAAATGCCTAACATTAAATCAGCTAAAAAGCGTGTTTTGGTAACAGAAAAGAAAACATTGCAGAATAAGATGTTCAAGTCCGCTCTCAAGACGGAAATGAAGAAGTACGAAGCTGCCGTTGTTGCAGGCGACAAAGAGCTTGCACAGACAACTTACAAGGCAGCCGTTAAGAAGATCGACCAGGCTGTTGCGGCAGGTATTCTTCATAAGAACAACGCTGCACACAAGAAGAGCCGTTTCACAAGACTTTTGAACGAATTGGCTTAATCAGAAAGAGGTGTTATTATGAAGGAAGGATTACATCCCGAATACAATGAGACTGTTATCCGTTGTGCTTGCGGAGCTGAGTATCCCACTCGTTCCACAAAAGGCAGCATTTCTGTGGAAATTTGCGCAAAGTGCCACCCCTTCTTTACGGGTAAGCAGAAATTCGTTGATGCAGGCGGACGCGTTGATAAGTTCAAGAGACGTCTCGACGCAGCAAAGAAATAAACAAATTAAGAGCAGGCTAATGCCTGCTCTTTTGTTTTTATTATATGGCGGTTTCGTACCGCCCTTTTTCAATTATTCACAATCGCGGTGAAGAATCGTTTGTTATTCCGAGAATATAGTCGGTAGATGTGCGGTATAAAGAAGCCAAACGTATAAGAACATCTGTGGGAATATCCCTTATTCCGCGCTCGTATCTGCTATACTGTGACTGCTTCATGGAAAGATACGATGCAACCTTTTCTTGCGTCAAATCGTTATCCTCTCGCAGATCCTTGAGCCTTGGATAATAATTGTTCATTTTATTGCTCTCCTTATAACCATTTGGTATTGACATCGTAACATAAAACAGATATAATAGTTTTATCTCATAACCGTTTGGTTATACGAAAGGAGAAAAAATAAATGAAAAAAAGACTTTTATGTTTGATAGTATTCGTGATTTGTTTGAGTTTTTCATTAATTTTATCTTTTACTGTCACAGCAGACAATACTTATTTTTATACCGAACGCATAGCAACTGGTGACACAGCAAAACAAAGAGCGATACTGGAATTAGTTAAAAACAAAGAAGGAAATGAAAAATATGATAAAATGTTCTTCTTGTTTTATATTTCAGACTATGCAGCCGCTTACAGAAAAACTTTTCCGCATTTGAGCAGCAATAGTTCTGTTAGTGCTGTTGTTGACAACGGAATTTCGTATGCACTAGATAAATCAGCTAGAGGTTGTATGGCCTATTCCTATTTTGTTAACAAATATGTCTTTTCCGAAAAATTTAAAAGTTATAATTATATTGATTCAACTGCTGGAAATATTAAAGCGGACGATGTTAAAAATTTTATTACTCTTTATGCCCAATGCGGAGAACAAATCCGAATAGCAGATACACACTCTATTTCTTTCGTCGTACACGACAACGATGGATTTTACTATTTAAGTTATAGCTGCGCGATAGAAGCTTGATTAATATAGCTAACTCCGTCATTGACAAATATTTTGATATCATAATATCATAATATCAAAATTAAAAGGGGAATTGCACGCTGTCACGGGCACGAACTCGGTCGCAAATGTGGCGGCACGTCATCTACGGCCTAAGGCCTATGGCCTATATCTCCTTAAACATCTCCGGAAGAAGCTCGCCAAGGGTATATTTTTTCGCCTCTTTACCGTCGATAGTTATAACCTCAAACGTATCGGTGCAAAATTCCGCGAGCATTTGACGGCACACGCCGCAGGGAAGGCAAAAATCCGTTACCTCCTCACCCTCTTTACCGCCGACTATGGCTATCGCTTCAAATTCGCGCTCGCCCTCGCTTACTGCCTTACAAAGCGCCGTGCGCTCAGCGCAAACCGTAGGCGAAAATGCCACGCTTTCCACGTTGCAGCCTCCGTATATATTACCGCTTGATGACAAAAGTGCCGCGCCAACGGCGAAGTTGGAGTACGGGCAATAAGCCATCTCTCTGAATTTAAGCGCTTCTTTTATTAAAAAATCATCTCTTGATATCATTTTTACCCTCCTTGTTCCACGTGGAACAATTTTCTTTCATTATTTCTTTCGCTTTCGTGAATATGCCTTCGAGGACCTTTAAATAGTTTTTTCCGTCTTCCTTTTGCATTCTATAGGTCAAATGCGCGATTCCCGACGGGGAAAGCAGTATTTTTCCGTAATATTCCTTCGCCGAAGCGAGTCTGCCCCACAACATTGGGTCAAGGTCTGCGGGAAATATTACGAGATTTCCTTCCATCACCTTTACGCTGTCGATTTTTAAGCTCATCGCAAGGCTCTTAACGTACGCGGACGCGATAAGCTGCATAACTTCCTTCGGAATATCCGAAAATCTGTCGCACAGCTCGTCTATGACGCTCTCCATTTCCTCTTTCGAGCTTATCGCCGCTATCTTGCGGTATACGTCTATTCTCATTCTCTCGGAATAGATGTAATTTTTCGGTATAAACGCGCTTATCGGCAGATCCATCGTGACCTCGTGGAAGGTATGAGTTTCGACGGCTTTTTCATCGTTTTGCGCTATTTTCAGCTCCCTTACCGCCTCATCGAGTATTTTAACGTACAGGTCATATCCCACCGCGCTTATCTGACCGTGCTGTTCTGCGCCGAGAATGTTTCCCGCGCCGCGTATCTCCATATCGCGCATCGCAATCTTAAATCCCGCGCCGAACTCCGTATAGTCCCTTATCGCCGTAAGTCTTTTCGTCTGTTCCTCGGAAAGTGTCTTACCTACGGGGTAGGTGAAGTAGGCGTAGGCGCGCCTTGAGCTTCTGCCGACACGGCCTCTGAGCTGATGAAGCTGTGAAAGCCCCATTCTATCGGCGTTTTCTATAATAAGCGTGTTCGCGTTGGGTACGTCTATACCCGTTTCTATAATCGTGGTGCAAACGAGTATGTCCGTATCGCCGGAAACGAGGCTTTGCCATATTTTTGATAGGTTTTCCTCGTCCATCGAGCCGTGCGCGGTACGTATTACTGCGTCCGGGTGGAATTTTTGAAGCTTTGCTGCCACAGTGCGCAGGGCGGAAACGCGGTTAATGAGATAAAACACCTGCCCGCCGCGCGCAAGCTCCTTACTTACGGCGTCGTTTATTATGCCGTCATCGTATTCGCAGACGTAGCTTTGCACGGGGTATCTGTCCTGCGGCGCTTCGTCGAGCACGCTCATATCGCGAATTCCGCTCATCGCCATATTAAGCGTTCGGGGTATAGGCGTTGCGGAGAGCGTTAGTACGTCTACGTTCTTAAATTTTTCCTTTAACGCCTCTTTCTGCTCCACGCCAAAGCGTTGCTCCTCATCTATTATAAGAAGTCCGAGGTCTTTAAACTCTATATCCTTTTGAATTATACGATGCGTACCGACTACGATATCGACATCGCCCCTTTTCAAGTGACGAAGCACGTCTTCTTGCTTTTTATCGCTTACAAAACGGCTTAAAAGCTCAATTTTTACGGGATATCCATTCATTCTGGCGCATAAAGTCTGGTAGTGTTGCCACGCAAGAATAGTAGTCGGTACGAGTATCGCGACCTGCTTTCCGTCGGATACCGCCTTAAATGCGGCGCGCAGTGCGACCTCCGTCTTACCAAATCCGACGTCGCCGCATAAAAGACGGTCCATAGGCGACGTGCTTTCCATATCCGCCTTTATTTCGCTTATCGCTTGAAGCTGACCGTCCGTTTCCTCGTATTCAAAGCCTGACTCAAATTCCTCCTGCCACTCGGTATCGGGCGAAAAAGCAAAGCCTTTCGCCTCTTTACGCTCCGCGTAGAGCTTAACGAGCTTTTCCGCCATCTGCTTTACTTCTTTTTTGACGCTCTGCTTCGCCCTTGACCAATCGTTTGTCGATAGCTTCGAAAGTTTTAGCTTGTTATCGTCCGCGCCCGCACCGATATATTTGCTGACCATGTCAAGACTTCCGACGGGCACAAATAATACGTCTGTGCCGGCGTATTTTATTTTAATGTAGTCTTTCGTAACTCCCTTGTCGCTGATACTTTCTATTCCGCAGAATATTCCTATGCCGTAGGACGCATGCACAACGTAGTCGCCCACGTTCAAATCAGCGTAGGAGATTATTTTTTGCGTGCTGTTTTTGTATTTTGAGGAAATCTCTCTCCTTTTCATTCTCTGTACGGCATCTTTTTTCTTTTCAAGCTTTTCTCTTTGCGTTTTTACGTCGCAAAGAAGCACAGTTTTAGTATAGGCACTCTCGTATCCCGTCTCAAGCCCCCCCGAAACGATGACCGTTTCGCCCGCCTTGGCTGAATAGTCCTCGTCTGTATACGCCTTTATTCCGCGCTCCGAAAGCATTTCGGCAAGAGCCGTCTTTGATTCTTTTTTTCCCGCCGAAAGATAAATTTTATAGCCTAGCTTCATATAGTGGCTTATATCGTCGCATAAAAGAGCAATATCGTAGCCGCCCTGCGCACCGTGCTTTATGTTAAACGGATAGAGTCCGTCGTATTTTAAATTTCCTACGGAGCTTGCGATGTTATTTTGCACTACACCGCCCAAAATCTGCAGATTTTCTTCTATTCTCTCTGCGCTTTCGTATACGTTTAGATATTCTCCCCTTGAAATTCCCTTTTCCAAAACGGCGGATATCGCTTCTTTCATACGGAATTCGTACGCGGACGCCGCCGAATTTACAGCCTTGTAGTCCTTGACGTACATAAATGAATTTTTGGGAAGATAATCAAAAAGCGTCTCGCCGTTTTCGTATACGAGCCCGAAAAATGCGTCAAGAAAGGGGAAATCGAGTCCCGCTTCGAGTCTGTCGGCAGCGCTTTTTACCCGCTCGCGCGTACTGTTTATACGCTCTATCTCAAATAAAAGCTCCTTTTCCCTTTCCTCACCGCAAGCTTTTTTGCGCTCTTTTGTAAGACGCTGTTTTTCTTTTTCTCCCTTTTCCTTTATACGCTCTTTTGTAAGCTCAAGCTCGTTTTTTATCTTTAGAATTGCTTTTTCGTCCAAAAGAAGCTCTTTACAGGGTAAAAGCTCTATTTCTTCTATATTATCGAGCCTTCTTTGGCTCTCTATTTCAAAATATGCAAGGCTGTCTACGCTGTCCCCGAAAAATTCCACTCTTACGGGAAGCTCGGAAAAGGGCGGAAAAATATCGACGATACCGCCTCTTACGGCGTACTGCGACTTTCCGTCGACCATATCGACGCGCGAATAGCCACTCTCTGCCAAAAATCCGCACAGCTTTTCAAAATCAAAGTCCTCGCCGTAATGAAGGCGTATACTGTGGCTCTCAAGCACCGCTTTCGGCAGAGTTTTTTGCAAAATCGCCTCTGATGTAGTTATTACTATCGAGCATTTTCCCTTCGAAACGGCGCTTAAAGCTGATATCCTTATCTGCTCCCAACCGTGGCTTGCACCCTCGTAATCGGATAAAACGAACTCTCTGGGCGGAAAATAGCACACGTTATCCGTAAATTCGCCTATTTCCGCACGTAGTTTCATCGCCGTTTGCTCGTCTGCAACAAGAAGCACCATAGTACCTCCGAGGTCTTTTGACAACGCGCTTATAAATACGCTTTCCGCCGTGCCGTAAAGACCGCCCGCAAGGGCAAGCTTTCCTTTTGATATGGGCGAAATATCGGCAATAAGCCTTTTATATTCTTTTTCGTTTTTAAACTCGTCAATTATTCGTTTCATACATTTACCGTAATTTCAAGTTTCGTGTTACGTGCAAAGTCCAAAACTGCCAAAGTGCTTAAATCACACTTTGGCAGTTGTTCCACGTGGAACATTAAACGTCGAGATACTGTACGTACTTCGCGTTTTCCTGTATAAATTCTCTTCTCGGTTCGACCTTTTCTCCCATCAGAAGCGAGAATGCCGCATCTGCCGCCATCGCGTCTTCGACGTTTACCTTAAGAAGCGTTCTCGTAGAGGGATCCATCGTTGTTTCCCAAAGCTGTTCGGGGTTCATCTCACCAAGACCCTTATATCTTGAAGCTTCTGCACCTTGTCCGAGCTCCTCCATATATTTATCTCTTTCCTCTTCCGTGAACGCATAGCGAATTTGCTTGCCCTTATGCACCTTGAAAAGCGGCGGGTTTGCAAGATATACTCTGCCGTTTTCAAGTAAAGCTCTCATATAGCGGAAGAAGAATGTAAGTATAAGTATTCTTATGTGCGAACCGTCGACGTCGGCATCCGCCATAATTATAATTTTGCCGTAGCGGAGCTTTTCATCGTCGTATTCCGTGCCGATTCCGCAACCAAATGCTTGGATTATCGGTATTACGGACGGATTTGCGTATATTTTGTCGATTCTTGCCTTTTCTACGTTGAGTATCTTTCCGCGAAGGGGCAATATCGCCTGGTACTTACTGTCTCTGCCGTCCTTTGCAGAGCCTCCTGCAGAGTCTCCCTCTACGAGGAATATCTCCGTATTTTCCTTATTTCTGTCCTGGCAGTCCGCAAGTTTACCCGGAAGCGGAGAATTTTCAAGCGCTGACTTTCTTCTCGTCTGTTCTCTTGCTTTTCTTGCCGCTTCACGCGCTATAGACGCCTGGAAAGCCTTTTCAATTATTGTCTTACCTACCGAGGGGTGCTCCTCAAGATATGTGGAAAGCTTATCAAACACCATATTTTCGACAAGCGCTCTTATATACGTGTTTCCGAGCTTACTCTTGACCTGTCCTTCGAACTGCGCCTCGGGAAGCTTTACGCTTACAATAGCCGTTATACCTTCCCTTACGTCGTCGCCGGAAAGCTCCTTGTCGTTTGCTTTGAGGATCTTCATCTTCTTGCCGTAATCGTTAAGCGCTCTGCGAAGTGCTCTCTTAAAGCCGTCCTCGTGCGTTCCGCCCTCTATGGTGTGGATATTGTTTGCAAACGAAAGTATCGTTTCGTCGTATTTATCGTTATACTGGAACGCAACCTCTGCGTAGCTTCCGTCCTTTTCGCCTGCTATATAGATTATCTCATCGTGGAGATTATTGCTCATCTTCTTCTCGTTGAGCTGTTCAACGTAGCTTCTTATACCGCCCTCGTAGTAAAATTCATCGCATCGAGGCTCGATAGCCGTATCGCCTGCGTTTTGGCCGCGAAGGTCTGTAAGCTTAATTCTGATGCCGGCATTAAGAAAAGCCTGCTCGCGAAGCATAATTTTAACGGTTTCGTAGTTTGCGACGGTCGTTTCGAATATCTCGTCGTCCGCCTTGAAGCGCAAATAAAGTCCGTGTTCCTCGGTCTTTCCCTCGTCTTTTATGGGAACGATGACTTTACCTCTTGAAAACTTACCGTATTTCTTATTTCCGCCGTGGCAGTTTTCTATCTCCATCCACTCGGAAAGAGCGTTAACTACGGACGCACCTACGCCGTGAAGACCGCCGGAAACCTTATATCCGCCGCCTCCGAATTTTCCGCCCGCGTGAAGAACGGTAAATACAACCTCAAGAGTAGATATACCGAGCTTTTGGTTTATACCGTCGGGTACTCCGCGTCCGTTATCTCTTACGGAAATGCTGTTGTCGGGGTGTATCGTTACGGTTATAAGAGAGCAATGACCCGCGATAGCTTCGTCGATGGAGTTATCGACTATCTCTCTTATAAGATGGTGAAATCCCTTTTCACCCGTTGAACCGATGTACATACCCGGACGCTTTCTGACAGCCTCCAAGCCTTCAAGTACTTGTATTTGGTTTTCGTTATACTCTTGAGTTACCTTTTCTTCAAACATTTTGTAAGGGACTCCTTATTAAAATATTTTTTTCTTTTTATTTCTTCTTATTATTGACGCCGTATTCAGCGACGAGAGGTAGGTCTTTTGATCGCATAAAACAAAGCTTCGGGGAATGTCCTCGAAAACACTCTCTATCCTTCCCTCTTTTTCTTCTGAATTTATAAATTCGCGGGATGTTTTCATTATCGTTGCGTTGTCAAGATCGAAAACGCCGATTATATCTTTATTTTTCAGTACACAACCGCTTCCGATGTGTAAAAATACGTTTTTCATATTCTTTTGAAGCTTCCGTTTTTTACGTTTATCTTAACGCTTTCCGCGTCTTTTAAAAATTCTTCGTTACAAGAAGTTAAAACAACTTGTCTTCCTTTAAGTTTACTCATTATATAGTCGCGTCTTCCTTCGTCGAGTTCGGATAATATATCGTCAAATAAAAATATCGGCATAGTGAGCTTTGACTCGCAGAGAAAATCACCCTCTGATAACTTCATTGCCAAAACGGCACTGCGTTTTTGTCCTTGAGAAGCAAATTCTCTTGCATTTTTTCCGTTTATCTTTATCTTGACGTCGTCTCTGTGAACTCCGTAATAACATATTCCGGTATTTTTTTCGGTTTCAAAACCGTTTTTCAGAAGCTCAAAGTACTTTTCTTTTAAATTATCCACGCCGTCAACGGATTTTGAATATTCAAAGGAAATTACTTCTTTTCCGCCCGTCATTTCCTTATATATAACTTCACCGTACTGTGAAATTTTTTTGCACAAATTTATTCTTGCATTTGCAATTATTTCGCAACACACAGCAAGTTTTTCGTTATATACGTCGATGAGGAATAAATCTATTTTGCCACCGTTTTCTCTTGCATTTCTTATTATTGCACCTTTTTCCGCAAGGAGCTTCGAATACTCCTTATATACCGCAAGCAAAGTGGTCCTTGATTGGCATAAAGCAAGGTCTAAAAACTTTCTTCTGTATTCCGGTTCAGCGTTTACAAGAGAAAGATGATCGGGTGTAAAAAGCACCGTTCCTATTTTTCCTATATAGTCGGACGTCTTATCGCAAGGCATACCGTCAAGAAAAATCTTTTTTCTCTCGTTACGTACAAGCTCTGCCTTTATATCGCAATCATTTTTTCCGTCGAAAAAATCTATTTTAACTTCTGCTCTTTCTTCTTTAAATCTTATAAAGTCGTTAGAGCTTGCTTTTTTAAAACTCTTCCCCGCCGATAAAAGAAACATAGCTTCGACAGCATTAGTCTTTCCCTGTGCGTTATCGCCGTAAAATATGTTTAGCCCGTTTTCAAGCTTTATTTCGGCTCTTTCGATATTTCTGTAATTCGAAAGTTCAAGCTTTTTTATATACATTTAATTTTTAATGCTTACAGGCAATACGAGATAAACGAATTTGTTCTCCTCGTCTGCAGGGGTAATAAGCATCGCGCTGTGAGGCGTTGAAAGGCTTATCCTTACTTTTTCCGGGCATGCTCTTAATGTATCCAATACGTATTTTACGTTAAACGCAAGCTCCACGCCGACGCCTTCGAATTCAGCTTCGACTTCGTCAAAAATTCTTCCCGTAACTGTAGCGCAGTTAACGTTTATTCCGTTTTCGTTAAAGTTAAATTTAACGGGTGTTTTTGCTTTTTCATTGATAATGAGAGATGCTCTTTCCGCACTCTTGATAAGCTTTGACGTTTCAACCGTAATGACTGTTTTATTATCCTTGGGGATAAATCTGTTATAGTCGATAAATTCGCCGTCTATAAGGCGGGAGAAGAACGATACATTTTCGAAGTTTACGATGATGTGCTTATCCGTAAGCTCTAAGTTTACCGTTTCGTTATCATTTGTAAGAAGCTTTAAAAGCTCTGTAAGGCTCTTTCCGGGCACGATGAAGGTTATATCCTCTTGGGGTATCTGAACGTCTTCCATCTTACGAAGATCATACTCTCTGTAAGCAAGTTTAAAGCCGTCGAGAGCGGAAAGATGAAGAATTCCGTTTTCTATTTTAAAGAATACACCTTTCAAAACCGGCTTTTGCTCGTTATTTCCAACGGCAAAAAGAACTTGATTTATCATTTTCTTAAATTCGCCTTGGTTTATAACGAAGTTCTTGTTACCTGAAAGGCGGGGAAGCGCGGGATATGTCTCGTCGCTTCTCGTGTGAATATCAATATTAGTTCTGAAAGAAATAACGTTGGCAACGCCTTTTGGGTCAATTGTAATTACTACTTCTCCGTCGGGAAGACCTTTTACGATAGAAGAAAACTGCGCTGCGTCAAATACTGCAGAGCCGTTTTCCCATATCTTATGCGCTTTAAAATGCGCTTTTACGCCTTTTTCAAGGTCATAGCCGCAAACGCTTATATTTTCGCCCTCACAGCTTATTTTAAGGCCTTCGAGAAGGGGAATGCTCGCTCTTGTCGCAACGCCGTACATTGCGGGAATGATTGCATCTAAAAGATCGTTCTTATCGCATACGAATTTCATTTTTTTCCTCTCTTTCTATTATCATATCATAATATATAGAAGTATAAGTAGTAGTGTTTGTTAAAACTGTTAATAAGTGTCCTAAAGCCTTTATTTTCAAGGATTTTTGGGATTTATAAATCTGTGCATAAATATTTTTTAAATGATAGTTTGTTAACAGAATCTACAGGGTGTTAACTCTGTTATTAATTTTTTGCTGTATGTTGGTTTTTATGTGTTTATATGTGGATAACTTTGTTAATAACTCGTACTTATCCACAGTTATATGTGGCTTTCCTGTATATTTCAGTGTCGAATTACTTGGAATAGCCAAGAAAAAGCTCGTTTTATCTTGTTTATTAGTTATCCACAGTTGTTAATAATCCTGTGGACAAGCCTTAACTCTTGATTTTTTTGATGAGAAGATTTATCTCATATTCGAGTTGAGGATCGTTTTTAAGTCTGTCGGAAATTTTAGTTTCCGCGTTTAATACGGTCGTATGGTCTCTTTGAAATTCTTTACCTATCTCGGGACTTGACATTTCCGTAAGTGTTCTTAAAAGATATATAGCTACAAAACGGGCATTTACAATATTACTCGTTCTCTTTTTTCCTCTTATTTCTTCGCTGTTGACGTTATAGAAAGCCGACACTTCGCTTATTATCTTGTCTTTGGTAATGGCGAGGTCTTCAATGTTTAAAATATCTCCTACGACACTTTTTGCAAGG
>CALCTE010000252.1 GCA_937893885.1 uncultured Clostridia bacterium
TTTTGCCATAAAAATATGCACCTCCAAAAGTGTCTAACTTTTGGGGTGCATATCAACGGAGAGGATTTTTTGTGTTTTTTTCAGTCGGACGTTTTGCGTATATCGCTTACCGCGATTAAAACTCCTGCTGCGATAACCAAAACTGCGCCGATTACGGTAAATTTTCCAAGTGACTCTTTGAGTATTAACGTACCGACTATGACGCTCGTGATAGGCTCGAAGGTACTGAGGATCGCCGCCCTGCTTCCGCCTATGAGGAACGCTCCTTTTTGGAAAAGCAATACGGCGCCCACGTTTAACGCAAGGGCAAACAAAAGCGACAAGACCCAGCCTTTTAAGGAAGTGGGCATAGCAAGCTTATTCGTAGCGACGCAAACAAAAAGCATAACGAAGGAACAAACCAAAGTTACATAAAAGCCGAGGGTAAACATCGGTATCTTTTTATCCTTTATCATACGTAAGGATATGACGTATATGGCGTATACGATGCCCGACAGCAGTGCCAACGCCGCACCCGACGGATTCAGAGCGTCGTTTGGGTTGTAAAACAAGGCGATACCTGCAATACAAAGCAGCACGCTTATAATATGTCCGATGCGAAGCTTTATTTTGAAAATGAGCCATTCGCCCAAAATCACGACGGCGGGGTATATAAAATGGATTACCGTTGCGGCTCCCGACGGAATATGGTTATAAGAAACAAAAAGCAAAAGCGGCGTCAGACAGCAGCCCATAATAGCCACAAAGCTTATTTTGCCAAAGGTTTTCCATTCAATCTTAATACCGCTTTTTGCCGACAAGAGCAACAGTATCGGCATAGCTAAAATATTTCTCAAAAAAACGAGCGTAATGGGGTTTACGCCGTCACTATATATTGATTTTGTCATAAGCGGCATTAAGCCGTATATTATTGCACTGAAAATAACGAAAAGATATCCTATAAAAATATTTTTGTTTTTCATAAATGCACCTAAAATATAAATTCCTTGAAAAGTTCTTCCGATTTATCCAAATAGCTTAAAGTTTCTTCATTATTTGCGGCGATGCGGTTGCAAAGACAGTCAACAAGACATATCGGTGCTGCGGCAGAGTTTTTAATTCCGTTTATATCAACGTTGCAAGAGAATAAAACGTCTGCATACTCTTCGATGCTGTCGTAGGGCGAAGAGGTTATAAGAATAACCGTAACCCCCTGTTTTTTAAGAAACTCAAGAATCTTCGGAGCGGGGCTCGTATATCTGTGAAACAGAAAGAAAATGCACACGTCGCCCTTTTCTAAACTCAAAACAGACTCTATTTCACCGCTTTGACCTGCGGAGAGCATAAAGACGTTATTGCGTATCGTTAAAAATCTCGTGTAAGCATAATGCGCGAGTGCAAACGATTCTTTTAAACCGAAGCAAAATACTCTTTTTGCTTCCGAAACCGTATTTGCCGCAAGGTATATCGAGTCTGCCGAAATATTTTCAAACGTTTTGTTAATGCAATCAATCACATTTTGTACGATTTGAAGATGTTGCAGGCCACCGCAATTATTTTCGGTGACTCTTTTGAGCTTGGCGGGCAGAGAAAGGTTTGATTTGACGTCCGTCCTGACCTCGTTTTGCAAAGCCTTATATCCCGAAAAGCCGAGCCTGCGGCAAAAACGTATGACCGAGGTGGTACTCGTTCCAATTTTATCTGCGATGCCTTCAAGCGTTTCAAAGGCAAAGGTGCCCGCATTTTCTAAAAAGTACGAAGCTATTATTTTTTCCGACTTTGTCATTTCGGGGAATAATGAATTAATTGTTCTGTTTATGTTCATATAAATCGCTCCTTTGGTTACCAATATTATAACATGCGGATAAAAGAAAATCAATATTTTGTACTAAAAAATACAAAATAAATGATATTTATACTTGATTTATTTTGAAAAGTGGTGTATAATCACGTAAAAATGTACTAAATAATACAGAATGGAGAATAATCATGGGTAAGAAAACAGAGTTTTTGTATTTGAATGAAAGCGAGATGATCGAAGCGGGCGTCCTCGATTACAATCGTTGCATGGACGTTGAGGAAGAGGTATTTCGACTTTTAAGCACGGGGGATTACGTAATGGGCGGTGACAAGTTCAACTCGCACGGCATTATGATGAAGTTCCCGAAGGAAAGCCCCTTCCCGAATATGCCTAAGGACGCACCCGACAGACGTTTTATGGCTATGCCTGCGTATGTCGGCGGTCGATTTAACGTAGCGGGAGAGAAGTGGTACGGCTCAAATATCCTCAATCCCGAAAAAGGTTTGCCTCGTTCAATATTGATGGTAATGCTTAACAATGCGGAAACCGGAGAGCCTATCGCGCTTATGTCCGGTAACCTCATCAGCTCCGTAAGAACGGGTTGCGTTCCCGGAGTTGCGGTAAGACACCTTGCAAATAAAGATGCGGCGGTTTGCTCTTGTATCGGCGCAGGTCCCGTAAGCAAGGCTTGCTTTGAAGCTATTGCGCTTGCGGCAAAGAATCTTAAAGAAATCGTGGTTTGCGACATCGTTTTGGAAAAGGCGGAAGCTTTTGCAAACGAAATGGGAGCAAAGTATGGCTTAAAGGCGAGTGCTACTACCTGTCTTGAGGAAGCGGTAAGAGCTGGCGATATCGTAAGCGTTGCCGCTTCGCCCGTAAAGCCCATAAAGCTTGAAAACGATTGGCTCAAAGAAGGCTCCTTGCTTATCTTTTCAGGCAGAGGCGGTGTTGACGAGGAGTATTTCACGTCTTCAAAGGTAATTTGGGATAATAAGAAAATGCACGAGGTCTATTACGACGAGCACATGGCGCTTCCCGAAAATGAAAGATTCATAAACGGTATAGCGGTGCAGATCTATAAGTTTATGTACGAGGGAAAGATCCCGCCCATTACGGAAGGCGTAAGCTTGGGCGACGTTCTTTGCAAAACTGCAAAGGGACGTACTTCCGATAAGGAGAGAATCTGCTTTATCGCAAGCGGTATGCCTGTTTGGGACGTTGCGTGGGGATTTGACCTTTATAATAATGCACGCGAAAAGGGACTTGGCCAAGTTCTCAAGCTTTGGGACGATCCGTATCTTGCATAATCGAATAACAAAAAATCCTCTCCGAGTGGAGAGGATTTTTTGCGTATTAATTACAGTATTATACAAATAAGGCCGCCACTGCCCTCGTTTATGAGCCTTTCGAGCGTCTTTGAAAATTTGAGCCGTGACTGTTCGGGGATATGCCCAAGCTTTGCGTGGAGCCCCTCGTTTACGAGTTCGTGGAGATTTTTACCGAAAATATTGGACTCCCATATCTTCTTTGGATCTTCCTCAAACTCCTTTAAGAGATATTTCACGAGCTCCTCACTCTGCTTTTCCGTGCCGACGATAGGGGAAACTTCCGTTTCTATTTGTGCCTTTATCATATGTATCGACGGCGCGGACGCACGAAGCTTTACGCCGTAGCCGCCGACTTGGCGTACTATTTCGGGTTCTTCAAGCTTCAAGTCCTCAACGTCGGGTGTCACGATACCGTAGCCCGTTTCGCGCACGCCTTTTAAGGCTTCTTCAACTTTTTCATACTTCCTCTTTATATCGGCAAGCTCCGTTAAGATACCGATGAGCTCGCTTTCGCTCTTCACGTCTACGCCGCAGTTTTCGCTTATTACCCTATATAAAAGTCCGTTTTCGATAGCGATAGATGCGGTAGCCGCACCGCAACTGAGATCTGTTGCTTCGATTTTCGCTTCCTTAATATATTCGTGAGATGCAATATTCGCGAATGCGCTTTTCACGTCGCCGACGCGGCTTATTTTTTCCGCACATTCGAGTACACTTTCGTATACGGCGCTTTTTAGCCAATGACCGTCGTCAAGGCAGTTTATCCAAGACGGGAAATTTAAGCGCACCTCTTTTACGGGGAATGCGAATAGCACGGTGCCGAGAATTTCCGCAATATCGTCTGCAGTAAGCCGCATACAGCTTACGGGGATAACGGGCACGCCGTATTCTGCCTCCATCGCCTCGCGCGTTTCCTTAACGGAAACGGCGCAGGGATCGAGCGTGTTAAGTATCACCGCAAAGGGCTTTCCCTGCTCTTTGAGCTCGCTTATGACACGCTTTTCCGCTTCAAGATAGTTTTCGCGCGCTATCTCACCTATTGAGCCGTCCGTCGTTACGACAACGCCTATCGTGGAGTGCTCCGTTATGACCTTATGCGTGCCGAGCTCCGCCGCCTTTTCGAATTCCATAGGCTCACTGCTCCAAGGCGTATTCACCATACGCGCCGTACCGTCCTCGTAGTTTCCGAGCGCGCCGGGCACGCTGTAGCCGACGCAGTCGATCATTTTTACGCGAAAGCTTGCGTTATCCGCGATATCCACCTTAACGGCTTCGGCGGGGATAAATTTCGGCTCAGTCGTCATAACGGTCTTACCCGTGGCGCTTTGCGGGAGCTCGTCGATGGTACGCTTTTTATCGTTTGCGTCACGGATATTCGGTATGACCAAGGTCTCCATAAAGCGTTTGATAAACGTAGATTTTCCCGTGCGTACGGGGCCGACGACGCCGATATATATATCTCCGCCCGTACGTGATGCCATATCCGAATAGATGTTTCCCATTTATTTTTCCTCCGAAAATTTTTGTTTTATTCGTTAATAATTATGCCTGAATCTTACCAAATATGACAGCCACGGCAAATTACTTTGCAAGTAAAACGCAAGAGGCGCATATATTATATGGAAGCGAGGCGTAGAGCTGTCAAAATCAGGCGTTTTTGTTAAAAAGCTAAAAAAAATTGATTTTTTATGATTTTATTTGTTGACAACGCCATACTTTAAGGTGTATAATACACTCGTAATTATCTACGCTTAATAAATTGGAGCATTGTCCGATTTTGCCAAAGAGCGAAATTTATCATTGAGGGAGAGTGATATATGGAGCTTACTGAAACGTGGGAATCGACGGAAGAAATTTTCGACGGAGTGATTCTCAAGGTCAACAGAGATAAGGTGAAGCTTCCAAATGGAGAATATGCCACACGCGAAGTAGTGCGGCACGTCGGAGCAGTCTGCGTGGTCCCGCTTCTTAGCGACGGTCGGGTGATAATGGAACGGCAGTTTCGCTATCCCGTAGGCGAGGTGGTATATGAGATACCTGCGGGCAAGCTGGACTCAAAAAGTGAGGATCCCGAGCTTGCGGCACGCAGAGAGCTTGAAGAGGAGACGGGCTACACGGCCGAGAAGATGATATACCTCGGACAGTTCTATCCTGCGGCGGCTTATACCGACGAACGACTCAATATGTATGTTGCCACGGGTCTTAAAGAGGGCAAGGTGCATTTAGACGACGGGGAGTTTATCAATGTTGAAGCTGTACCCTTGGAAGAGGTAGCAAGGGACGTAGTGAAGGGTAAGATTCCCGACGCCAAGACCCAAGCGGCAATTATGCGTGTTCTGTATATGAAGGAGCGCGGACTGTTATGAAGATAGGAATTGCCAAACTCAAAGAAAACGCAATTTTGCCCACTCGCGGAAGCAAAAGCGCGGCAGGCTATGATTTATACGCTTGCCTTGATGCTGACGTGACCATAGAGGCGGGGAAAGTTGCAAAAATCGGAACGGGGCTTTCCGTGGAAGTTCCCGAGGGCTATTTCGGTGGCATATTTGCCCGAAGCGGCCTTGCCGTAAAAGAGGGGCTTCGCCCCGCCAACTGTGTTGGAGTTGCGGATTCCGATTATCGCGGTGAATACATAGTAGCGCTTTACAACGATTCTGACACCGCGAAGATCGTGCACCACGGTGACCGAATAGCACAGCTTCTCGTACTTCCTTACCTTGAATGCGAATTTGAGGAAAGAGAACTTTCCGAAACGGAAAGAGGAAGCGGCGGATTCGGCAGTACGGGAAGGTAGCTTTAAGCGCCTTCAAAATCTCCCGAGAGGGATAAAACGTTATTGTAGCCGCAAGAAGCGGTATATAATAAAAAATAAGAAAGGGATAATAGTATGAAGAGAGTATTATCATTTTTATGTGCAGTAGCGATGATACTTACGATGTGCACCTTCTATATGGGCGAAGCTTTGAGCGTAGCCGCAGAAGGCGAGCAGGCTCCTGAGCAGAGCGGCGGCACCGTCGTAGAGGTCGCTACTTACGAAGAGTTTGTGGATGCAGTAAAAGCTGCTACCAAAGGCACAACGATTAAATTGACGGCGGACCTTGATGCGTCTGAGTGGACTGTTAAGTCTATTGAAGCGGCAACGGTTACGCTCACTGACGACACACAGGATGCGACGATCAGCATCGAAGACGCCGAAACGTTCGGCACAGTTACCAACGATGTAACGGTTACCAACTCGGAGTTCGGTCTCACACTTCCTAACGGCGTAAACATCGACGGCGACGGTCACTCCATCAACGGCTTGGTAGTTATCGGAAATCCTGGAAAGAATGTTTATCTATTCAACAAGGTTGATGTGGATAGCACGGTTGAAAACTTGACCATCGCTAACTCCGTTTTCATTGTAAAAGACAGGACTGTTGTTGCTCCTCTTGCGAATGAAGTTTACGGTAAGGTTATTGATTGCCAAACGGCAAGTAGTGTAGTTATCGCTTCCAGATACACGCTTGCCAATAATAGTGCTATATATGTTTCCGGACTTATATACAGAACGTACCCAACCGGTGTGGAAGAAAATGTTGGTACCGGCACCACTCTTCAGGACGTTTACGATGGACTTTCCGGCGAATACAAGGTTACTTCCGAAGCACTCGTGGACGGTTGCGTAAATAATGCGAATATTCTTGTATATAACCGAGATGCGGGTACTGGTACCGGCACCTATAGTAAACAAACCTATGCAGCCGGAATAATTGGCTTTGCTCGCGGTACGACTGTTCGTAACTGCGTAAACGCTGGCAATATTACGGTTTACGCAGTAAATGCGTTTGCTATAGGTGGAATTTTGGCTATGTCAAACCACGATGGCGATAACGGCAAAACAGTCGGTTATATGAGAAACGTTAATATCTATAACTGCGCAAACTACGGTGACATTACTACCAACACCACAGAAATTACAGCTAAAAACAACGTCGGTGGTATTATAGGATATATTTCCGCATATGACGCACCGGGCGGACAGTGCAACATTGCCTCTTGTTACAACGGCGGCGCTATTTCACGTGGCGACGCTTACGGTTTGGTTGGTGCTTATTCGAGTGTCTCCGGCAATAATAAAACGCTTGCTGATGGCTACGTTTACTATGCGCGTCTTAACGGCGGTACGGCACTCAACTTTATTAAGGTGGCGAATTCTGCTACAACTCCCGATAAGCTTGGACTGGGAAGCGACCAAGACGTTAAGATTACTTATACCGGCACTCAAAGTAAAGGAACGGGAAGTTTCTCGCTTTCTCGAATCTACGCAACTACGGACAATACCTATTCTGAAGATTTCTTCGATAAAACAAACGTTTGGGAAATCCTCAATGTTGCGTCGAAGTATTTAGAAGGTGCAAGACCTTGGAAAGATAAAGGAGATGGCACCCCCGTAATCAACTTCGATGAAGAAAGCACTCCTCTCACGATAAGCACGGAAGATGAGCTTAAAGAGCTCCAGGCTGCATTTACAGCTTTTGAAAACCTTGGCAGCGAGATGGAGATCAAAGCAACTCTTGCAAACGATATTGACCTCAACCCCGGATACACCTTCGGTTATGATTTGGTAAACTATGCGGGTACAATAACGGACACCACTACCGGCACGACCTACTATCTCGGTCACGGCGCAAGTGCCACTGCATGCGCTGCGGGTAAGTTCTATACTACCGAAGACGGAACTACGTTTACCGAAACAACAGCTCCTGCGCTTAACGTTTGGACGCCCTTTGCGTCGATGCTTTCTAATTGCGGAAGCGGACGTTGCCATTCAGACAAGGTCACACTTCGCCTTGACGGTAACGGAAAGACTATTTCAGGCTTGTATCTTGGCGTAGAT
>CALCTE010000253.1 GCA_937893885.1 uncultured Clostridia bacterium
CTGCATACTCTGTGTCAAGGATAACAAGACCTTCGTTTTCAGCAACGAATGCCTTTGCAGGCTCGTTATCAATGATAACGCAGTCAACCTTGCCGGTGGTAAGTGCCACAACAGCATCAGCGCCCTTTAAGTAACGGCTTACGGTAGAGCCCTCTTTCTCATAGTCGCTTGCGTAGATGTCACCCGTCGTTCCCTGCTGTACGCCGATGTTTGCGCCGGGAAGATCGTCTGCAGACGCTACCGTCTTGCCGCCTTTGCAAGAGCAAGCACAGACTGCTAAAAGCGCTACTGCCATTATAAGACATAAAAGCTTAACAGATTTTTTCATTTTAAATACCTCTTTTGTTTATTTTTTAATTGGGGATTCTTTCCACGATAGGAGTATATCACGCTTTTTTGGCTTTGTCAAGTATTTATATGCATATTTTTTAAATAATTTTCTAATTTTTATGCATTTAAGAGCATATATGCAGAATATTTTTGCATATATTCGCGTTTTTTGCAAAATGAAGCAAAAATGAAGGATTTTGAAAATTTTCCCAAAAGGTCTTGACAAAGAAGCAAAAGGATAGTATTGTATTTTTAGCACTTAAAGCTTGAGAGTGCTAAAAGCATAAGTTTAAGACAAACGGTGTAATAATATGGATATAAGTGAAAGAAAAAAAGAAACCCTGCGCTATATCGTAGAGGCTTATATCAGCGGCGGTGAGCCGGTGGGTTCAAAGTATCTCACGGACACGAAAAAGCTTGCTTGGTCAAGTGCCACCGTCCGTAACGATATGATGGAGCTTGAAAAAAGCGGCTATCTCTACCAGCCCCACACCTCCGCAGGCCGAGTGCCTACAACGGCGGGGTATCAAGCCTACGTCAACGAGCTTATGGAAAGCTATGAAATGAGTATCAAGGAGATTGAGGCTATAAACGGGCTTTTATCTTTTAAGATGGCGGAGCTTGACAAGCTTGTAAAAAGTGCGGGAAAGGTTGCTTCCTATTTATCTAATTATACGGCGATAACCGTCAAGCCGAAAAAAGCGGGTGTCAGCGTTAAGCGCTTCGAGATAACCTGGCTTGACGAATATAACTTCGTTCTCATCATCGTAAGCTCCGTAGGACTTGTCAAAAGCTCACACTTGCGTTCGCCCTTACCTATAAGCTCACAAGATACGGAAATGCTCGTAGGCATACTCAATTCAAGGCTGTGCGGACTTACGCAAGAGCAGATCACATTAAACGTTATATCAGGCCTTGAAGGGCTTTCGGGCTATATGCTTCCCCTGCTTCACTCGGTACTGGGAACCTTAAACGAAGCATTCGGAGAATTTAACGCCGACAGCGTTGAATTCGAGGGCGTCACAAACCTCTTGAAGTATCCCGAATTTTCCGACAGCGATACTTTAAGCGATATAATAAATCTGCCGAACAACAAAGAGCAAGTGCTTGCCCTTATGTCAGAAAAGGCATCGAATGCGATAAAGACAAAAGACGGCGTAAACATAATAATAGGTGACGACAGTTCTCCTTCTCCGATAAAGGACTACGGAATAGTTTACACGAATTTTGATGCAGGTCCCGGTTTTCGCGGCGTGCTCGGTGTCATAGGCCCGAAGCGAATGGAATACAGTAAGGTGGTTGCTCATTTGAAATACCTTTCATCAAAGCTTCACGAGCTCTCACCTCCCGACAACAATAAATTAGGAGAATAGTTATGAAAAAAAATGAAACTGAAATAAAAGATACGGCAGAAACAAAAAAGAGTGACGATAAGCTCTCGGCCTTGAAGAAGGCGGCGGAAGAAGCTAAAAAGGCGGCTGAAGCGGCTAAAAATGAAGCTGAAGCGGCACAAAAAAGTGCTGTGGAAGCGGAAGAAAAGGCTAAAGAAGCCACAGACAGAATGCTCCGTATTGCCGCAGAATACGACAATTTCAGAAAGCGCGCCGTAAAGGAAAAGGAAGACGCCTACACGGACGCTTATTGCGATGCGGTAAGTACGCTATTGCCTGTTATGGATAATTTACAGAGAGCAAGAAGCTTTGAATCCGAAGGTGATAATACGGGCACGGCTCTTATTATGAAACAGCTTGAAGAGTGCTTTGCAAAGCTCGGCGTTGAAGAAATACCCGCGCTTAACCTTCCCTTCGATCCGAACTTCCACAACGCCGTTATGATAGACGATTCGGGAAGTGCCGAGAAGGACACTGTAACCGAAGTTCTTCAAAGCGGTTATACGCTTCGCGGCAAGGTCATTCGCTTTGCCATGGTCAAAGTTGCTAATTAAATAAAAAATTTAACTATATATAAGGAGAAAAACTATGTCAAAAATCATCGGTATCGACCTCGGTACAACTAATTCCTGCGTTGCAGTTTACGAAGGCGGCGAGCCTACGGTAATTCCCAACCCCGAGGGAAGCAGAACAACTCCCTCCGTCGTTGCTTTTAACAAAAGCGGCGAGAGAATCGTAGGACAGGTCGCAAAAAGACAGGCTATAACCAATCCCGACGGTACGGTAAGCTCCATCAAGAGAAAGATGGGCTCCACCGAAAAGGTAGAATACGACGGCAAGAGCTACACACCCCAAGAGATCTCCGCGATGATACTTCAAAAGCTCAAGGCAGACGCTGAAGCATATCTCGGCGAGACTGTTTCCAAGGCAGTTATCACCGTTCCCGCATACTTTTCCGACGCACAGCGTCAGGCTACGAAGGACGCGGGCAAGATCGCGGGACTTGAGGTTATGCGTATAATCAACGAGCCCACGGCGGCAGCTCTCGCTTACGGCGTAGATAAAGAAAACACAGACCAGAAAATACTCATCTTCGACCTCGGCGGCGGCACGTTCGACGTATCGCTTCTTGAGATATCCGACGGAGTATTCGAAGTTTTGGCAACCGCAGGTAACAATAAGCTCGGCGGCGACGACTTCGACCAGAGAGTTATCGACTGGATCGCAGATACCTTCAAAAAGGAAAACGGAATTGACCTTCGAAATGATAAAATGGCGCTCCAAAGACTCAAGGAAGCGGCTGAAAAAGCAAAGATCGAGCTTTCGGGTATGACGAGCACGAACGTAAATCTTCCCTTCATCACGGCTGATGCAACGGGTCCCAAGCACTTTGATGCAACACTAACAAGAGCAAAGTTCGACGAATTGACAGCAGACCTCGTTGAAGCTACGATGGCTCCCGTAAGAAGAGCTATCTCAGATGCGGGACTTTCCCCCGAGAAGATCGACAGAGTACTTCTTGTCGGCGGTTCTACGAGAATCCCCGCCGTTCAAGAGGCTGTAAAGAAGTTTATCGGCAAAGAGCCCTTCAAGGGCATCAACCCCGATGAATGCGTTGCTATCGGAGCGGCTATCCAAGGCGGCGTTCTCGGAGGCGACGTTAAGGATCTTCTCCTTCTCGACGTAACTCCCCTCTCACTTGGTCTTGAAACTCTCGGCGGCGTATTCACGAAGATAATCGACAGAAACACCACTATTCCCGTAAAGAAGAGCCAAGTGTTCTCCACTGCGCAAGATAATCAGCCCGGCGTTGAAATTCACGTTTTGCAGGGCGAAAGAGAAATGGCGGCAGGCAATACGACGCTCGGACGCTTTAACCTCGACGGTATCCCCATGGCTCCCAGAGGCGTTCCCCAGATCGAAGTCACCTTCGATATCGACGCAAACGGTATCGTAAACGTTTCCGCAAAAGATCTCGGCACGGGTAAGGAACAGCACATTACCATTACCTCCTCCTCTAATATGAGCAAGGAAGATATCGAAAAGGCGGTAAAGGAAGCCGAGATGCACGCGGCTGAGGATAAGGCGATGAAAGAAAAGGCTG
>CALCTE010000254.1 GCA_937893885.1 uncultured Clostridia bacterium
TTGAATAGTTCCTTGGTGACTCCTCGCGGCATGAATTCTTCCCAGGACTGGTTGTCTATGAGTTCGGCAAAGTTCTCAAGGGTTATATCCTGACCTTCATCTTTAAGTTCGGCTCCGTACATGAGAAGCGGAAGACGGATCGAGATGCCTCGGAGGATAGAGATAGCGGCATCTGCATTCTTCTTTTTCTCTTTTGCTTCTTCGAGTCTCCGTTTATCTTCTTCAGTGAGTTCTTTCTTGTTCTTTTTCTTCTTGCGATTATCCTTCTCCATGGAATGATATTCAGCTTCAATCTGCTCTGCGGAAGGGATAGGATAAAGCTTGGAAAGAAGTATTGTCTGTCCCACTTGAATTACGTTTGACATCATCCAATAAAATCCTACCGCACCGGGTACGATATACGCTATATATACGCTGAACAAAGGCATTATCATATCCATAACCTTCAAAGAAGCACCTGCATCCGTACCGTTTTGCGCAGTGGGAACTCCGTTGAACTTCTTTGATATCTTCGTGGAAAGGAATGATAAAATACCCGAAAGTAAGGGAATGAGCAAAAGCCAATTAAAAAACTTAGGTCTTTCAAGAAGATCAAGTCCGAAAAGACTGCAATTGAAGTCTTTAAGCACCGTAACGCCCGGAATTGCATTTTCAAGAGCCTTTGCAGCTTCGGGGTCATTTGTGCTCAATGCCTTATAGTTTTGGATAAAGTCGATCTCATCGTAAGTCGAATTTCTCGTATCAGCAGTAAACCAACCGCCCTTTACAGCATTTTTAATAGCTTCTTCGCGGTACTTGCTGATCGTCTTTTTACCGCCAAAATCGGAAAGATCTTCTTCCGCACCGGTTTTTTCATTGATTACGGTACCGTCCGACTTGATCAATATAGGATCGCTGAAATTAAAGGCATTTTGGCTGATATATTCCTCAACAACGTTATGTTCGCCGTCTGTATTGACAAGTCTTATATCGCTGTCATAAATGCTCGGCACAACGTAGGTTACGGGAGCGGTAACTACCCAAAACAAAATGAGGATAATGGGAAGCTGAATAAGCAAGGGTAAGCAGCCCGAAAAAGGTGAGTAATTTTCATCACGATAAAGCTCCATTATCTCCGTATTGAGCTTTTCCTGTGTCACCCTGTCATTACGTCCCTTGTACTTGTTTCTTATCTTCATTTCCTTGGGACGAAGCTTTGCCTGTACAATCATTCCTTTTTGCTGTTTGATGCCGAAAGGAAGAAGGATCACTCTGATAACCAAAGCGAAAACGATAATTGCAATGGCGTAACTATGTGTTAAAGCATAGCTTCCGCGAAGCAAATAGCCAAAAGGCGCTTTGATCCAATCAAATATGCCTGCTACTACAGTTAAATCAATCATAGATATTTCCTTTAGTTTTTTTGCCCGTTACGGTACGGGATCGTAACCACCCTTCGAAAAAGGATGGCACCTTAGTATTCTTTTGAACGCGAGAAATGAGCCCTTTAGGGCGCCGTAGCGCTCAAGAGCCGTAAGTGCGTATTGGGAACAGGTCGGTTGAAAGCGACAGCAAGGCTTGTGGAGGGGTGAAATATACTTTCTGTAAAATTTTACAATAGCTATAAGAAGCTTTTTCAAAAGTTTCACTCCCCGCTTATAAGCAAGTCAAGCTTATTCAAGGCATAAGACAGGTCGGCAAAGGCTTCGGGCGTTTTCACTCCCGCAAGTCTTCCCCGTGCCACAAGTATTATGTCATAGCCGCAAGGCACTCTGTCGCAAAGCTCTCTGTACGCTTCGCGCATTACGCGTCTTGCTCGGCTTCTTTCTACCGCCTTGCCGTACTTTTTGGAAACAGTAAGTCCCAAAGCGGAAGGCTTATGCCCGTCCTTTTTACGCTTTAACGCATATACCGCAAGAGTTTTCGTAGCAAAACTTTTCCCCTGCCTATAGGCACGGGAAAAGACCGAGCTTCTCTTGACGGTGACGATTTTGCTCACAACTTAATGTGTGAGACGGATGCGTCCCTTAGCGCGTCTTGCCTTGAGAACCTTTCTTCCGTTTGCAGTTCTCATTCTCTTTCTGAAGCCGTGCTCCATCTTTCTGTGTCTTTTCTTGGGCTGATATGTTCTTAACATAACTGTACCTCCATAATAATTATTATTGTTTATTTTATTCGTTGCGGTGAAATACAGAGTAGTAGCCGCTACGGTCTGTAAATAATGCGGCTCGTTTCACGCACAACACATCAGTTTACATTTATACCACAAATCTTGGCATTTGTCAAGGTTTATTTGTGATAAAGCTTTTTTGTTTGATATCTCGGCTCGCAAGTTAAGTTTATGCCGAGCTTTCTGTATACATCGCTATCAACGGTTGCCAAAATTACGCTTGAGTGAGCTTGACAGCCTTTGAGTCTGCCCATCGATTCCATCGCTTTCTTAGCTTCGGGGTTAGTCGCGGCGCATATTGCAAGAGCGACTAAAACCTCGTCTGAATGAAGCCTCGGATTATGGTTGCCAAGTCTGTCGACCTTTAGGTGCTGGATAGGCTCGATTATCTCGGGAGCTATAAGAGTGACGTTGTCGTCTATTCCCGCTACCTCTTTTATCGCGTTTAGAAGTGCCGCCGCAGATGCACCAAGAAGCTTTGAGGTCTTGCCTGTAACAAGCTTGCCGTCGTTTAGTTCAATGGCAACAGCGGGCTGTCCGTTCGTTTCTTCGCTTTTTTTCATTGCCGCGTTTACGCACTTTCTGTCGTCAACTGAAATTTCGGCAAGCTTCATTAATAGCTCTATCTTTTCAAGAGCGGATTCGACGTTCTTTCCGGAAACTCCCGAGCAAAGCGTTGCAAAATATCTTCTTACTATCTCATCTTTAGAGGCTTTTTTGCAGACCTCATCGTCGATTATACAATTTCCAACCATATTTACACCCATATCTGTAGGTGAATTGTAAACGCGTTTATTATATATCTTTTCAAACATCGCATTTAATACGGGGAATGCTTCGACGTCTCTGTTATAGTTGACCGCCGTCTTTCCGTACGCTTCGAGGTAGTATGGATCTATCATATTTACGTCGTTTAGATCTGCCGTCGCAGCTTCGTAAGCAAGATTTACGGGATGCTTTAAAGGAATATTCCATATCGGGAACGTTTCAAATTTTGCATATCCCGCGTTATTTCCTCGTTTGTTTTCGTTATAAAGCTGGGAAAGACAAACCGCCATCTTACCGCTTCCGGGGCCGGGAGCTGTAACAACAACGATAGGTGCCTTTGTTTCAACGAAATCGTTTTTGCCAAATCCGTTTTCGGAAACTATACCTTGAATATCATAGGGATAATTTTCGATTGTATAGTGGCGGTACACCTTTAGTCCCAGACGTTCAAGGCGAGTCTTAAACGACTTTACGGCAGGCTGGTCACTGTATTGAGTAATGACAATATTCTTTGCATTTATATCAATAGCGGAAAAAGCATCGACGATACGGAGCACCTCATCGCAATAGCTTATACCGATGTCCCCTCTCATCTTGCTCTTTTCGATATCCGCCGCCGCAACGGCAACTATCGCCTCGGCATCAGAACCAAGCGCTTTAAGCATGAGAGCTTTACTGTCAGGCTTAAATCCCGGAAGAACGCGGGAAGCGTGGTTATCGTCGAAAAGCTTACCTCCGAATTCAAGGTAAAGCTTGCCGCCGAACTTTCCCGTTCTCTTTCTTATTTGCTCCGATTGCAGTCTTATATACGCATCGTTGTCAAAACCAATGGCGTTCATTTTTTCTTCCTCTTTTTTATATTATTTGGAAAATCCTTTTTGTATTTTGCGCACAGTCATCAAGTAACTTTTCAAGGCTTATGCCCCTTATTTCACTTATGCGCTTTGCCGTGTGTATCATAAGATGAGAGCCGTTTCGCTTACCTCTGTGAGGCTCGGGCGAAAGATACGGACAATCCGTTTCAAGAAGCAGTCTGTCACTTGGGCAGGCTTTTGCAACTTCAACTACGGTCTTTGCGTTCTTGAAAGTGACTACGCCGCCGAGCGAGATATAATAACCGAGTTTTAAAAGCTCTTGAAGCGTCTCGACACTTCCGGAAAAGCTGTGTACAACTCCATTGACGTCGGGAAACGCCCTTATTATATCCATAGTATCGGCTATTGCTTCTCTCGAATGAATTACTACGGGCATCTTAAGTTTACTCGCAAGCTCCATTTGAAGCATAAACCACTTTTTTTGAACTTCTCTGGGTGAAAAATCGTAGTGATAGTCAAGCCCTATCTCGCCTATCGCGACAACTTTCTTGCTTCCTTTAGCTATCAACTCAATCTTGGAAAGAGTTTTCTCTTCGTAGGTATCGGCTTTTTCGGCTTCGTGAGGGTGAATTCCCGCCAAAGCGTAGAAAAAGTCGTATTTTTCGGCAAGTTCAACCGAACGAAGCGAGCTTTCAACGTCACTTGCAGCGTTGATTATGATATCAACTCCGCTTTCCCTTGCAAGTGCTATCGACTCTTCCCTGTCGCCATCAAAGCGAGCATCGTCATAATGAGCGTGGGAGTCAATAATCATCTTATCTTCTCGCCGACATCGACGTTTTCGTCGATGAACAAAACTTTAACATCGTCTTCGCCTGAAGCAAGTATCATTCCTTGGCTTTCAACACCGCGAAGCTTTGCAGGTGCAAGGTTTGCCACGACGGCTACCTTTTTACCGATAAGATCTGCGGGCTTATAGTATGCGGCTATACCGCTTACGACCTGTCTTACGTCAAATCCGAGGTCTATCTTCATAACGAGGAGCTTGTCGGATTTTTTTACGGGTTCGCATTCAAGTATCTTTCCGACGCGAAGATCTACCTTCGCAAATTCATCTATCTTGATCTGTGGTTCTAAGGGCTGATATTCCTTCTTGGGAGGATTATTTTTCTCAATTTCCGCGTATATCTCCGCAAGCACTTTTTCCTCGTCAAGACGAGCAAACAGGGGGCTGGTTTCATCAGCTACTTTCGTTCCCGCCGCGAGTGTACCGAACTTATCGGCACTCTGCCAAGCGCTGTCGTTTAAGCCTATCTGGCGAAGTATCTCCTTTGCGGTATCC
>CALCTE010000255.1 GCA_937893885.1 uncultured Clostridia bacterium
TGATCTTTTCAAGCTTATAGGGCTCCGCGGTGAACGCCATACCGCCCTTTGTTTTGATACCCATATCACCCTTTGTGACGGCATCTGCTTCACTTACCGGAAACACGCTTATTTTGCCGTTCGGCTCTAATATTGCATAGTCGACGTCGGCAATATCGGAGATATCCTTTTGCCGAAGCTCGCTTACGAGCTCGTTTATGCCGAAACGGAGCTTTTTGAGCTCCTCTTGTTTTACCTTGCCGTGTTCTATTATTATGCTTGGACGGTTATCGAATATGCGGGCAAGAAGCCCTGATTTCGTAACAAGAAAGGAAACGACTATCTCCAAGGTGACGAGTACGCTTATGGCTATTATTCCGTAGATAAGCGGAACGTCGGGGTTGGTTGCGGGATTTGCCAGAAGCTCCGACATAAGTACGGCTGTGGTAAGCTCGGATATCTGCATCTCGCCGACCTGGCGCTTGCCCATTAATTTAAGTGAAAACACAGCAACAAAATATATTATCGCCGTGCGAATAAGTACCGTCAGCACAAAATCACCTCTCTCGTATTTTTACCTTAAGCCTTGTGACTTATGCAAAATGCGAGGGAGGTGTTCGTTATTTTTTGATCTTATCCCAGTACGCCTTGGCGCTCTGCTCGTTCTTGTTTAGACCGTATTCGTATATCTTTTCGTTCTTTATGTCATCGGGAAGATATTGCTGGGCAACGTAGGAATTCTCGTAATCGTGCGGATATTTGTAATTTTGTCCCTTTGACGCACTCTCTTCGCCGTCCGTGTGCATATTTTGCAAAGCTCTCGGAAAGCCTCTGCCGCGCCCCTCGGCGATAAGAGATGCCGCCTTTGCTATTGCAAGGTAAGCGCTGTTTGACTTCGGAGCGGTCGCAAGCATTACTGCGGCGTGCGCGAGAGGAAGTCTTGCCTCGGGAAGTCCGAGTTGCAAGGCACTGTCAACGCAAGCCTTGGTTATAACCGCCGCCTGTGAATACGCAAGACCTATATCCTCGTTTGCTATACAAAGAAGTCTTCTGCACGGAGAAATGAGATCTCCCGCATCAAGAATCCTCGCAAGATAAAATACCGCAGCATCGGGGTCGGAGCCGCGCATTGATTTCTGGTATGCGGAAATAATATCGTAATGTTTGTCGCCGTCTTTGTCATAGCGCATTGCGCTTTTTTGAGTGAGCGATTTTGCATTTTCAAGGGTTATATTTTTAACGCCGTTTTCTTCGCCTGCCGAAAGCACGCAAAGTTCAACACTGTTGATTGCTTTGCGCACGTCACCTGCGCAGGCTGTTGCAATGTGACCGAAAACGCCGTCCTCGATTTCATATTTTTCGTTTCTGTCCTGCGCCATAAAATCAAAGCCAC
>CALCTE010000256.1 GCA_937893885.1 uncultured Clostridia bacterium
CTGTTCTCCCATTCGTATTTCCGGCTTGCGGCGTCGGCGCATGGCATGAGCGCCAGCGAACTTTTATCGTCGCGGCTGATGTTTCCCACACCCCTTGCCTCCGACAAATGCACAGGCAGGGACGCGCAAAACCTGGATGTGTTCCTGTCGGACGGTGGGATATTCCGCAAGAGGAACAAAAGCGGGGCGATCTGGAGCCTTCCGCTGTCGGCGGCGGTGTTCTATCTGACCCCCGTTGCGTCGGACGGATTCCGTTCCACTCTGAAACCTTCGGCCTTCGATCCGAAGAAGAAGGACGGAAACCTGTCAGCGCAAATGATCTCCCTGGAGCAGCCGATCTCCGACAATTCAGCCCTGAACCCCGATTGGGTGGAATGGCTGATGGGCTTCCCGAAGGGATGGACGGACGTATCCTTTGGGCAAGAGAACCCGAGGGCGTCCCCCGTATGACCGAAAGGATGGACGGCCGCGCCCTGCGACTGAAAACGCTTGGGAATGCGGTCTGTCCACCCCAGGCATATCCCATTTTCCGCTATATCGCGGCAATAGAGACCGGGGCTTGTGTGGATATCTGCCCCTACGGAAAGGACGGTGATTGCCTATGAAAGAATTGAAAGCGCCGGATAAGGTTACGCAGAAAATGACCCACGACGGCGCGGTAACGGAAAACCTTGCCACGGGCGAGGTAACAAATATCAGCTCCCGTGATCCTGAGGTGGATTTGTCCGCTTCATCGGAGGAACCGGCAAGCGCAGCGGTCGATCTGGCAGCGCGTGCGGCGGAGCACCATACCCACCTTTCCGCAAAGAAACAAGCGAAGGCCGATGACAAGGCGGTCAAGGAAGGTTCTGCGGCAAGGCGCCGTCCTTCTTCCCGTTTACAGTTTACCGACGAGGAACGCGCCGATCCTGCTATGAAAAAGTATATCGACCGTTCCGACAAGGCGGCGGATAAGCTGGATAAGGCAAAAGCGGCCATCCCCACAAAAAAGGTCATACGCCGTGAGCGAACCTTCGACGAAACGACCGGCAAAGGAAAAACACGGCTTCGCTTTGAAGAAGTGGATAAAAAGCCAAACGGAAAGCTGCACCATAGCCCTTTATCCCGACCTATGCAGGAGTTAAGGGCGACGGCACACAGCAAGATACGGCAGGTCGAACAGGATAACGTGGGTGTGGAGGCAGGACACAAGGGCGAGCTCCTGGCGGAAGGTGTCGTGAGCTACACCGGCAGCAAGGCAAGGGCGGCAATCCGACACCACAAAACCAAACCCTGGCGGGACGCGGCAAAGGCGGAACAGGCGTCTGTCAAGGCAAACGCGGAGTATCTTTACCAAAAGGCGCTCCACGATGATCCGGCGCTGGCGGCCTCCAACCCCGTATCCCGTTTTATGCAGAAACAGCGTATCAAGCGCAATTACGCGAAGGAGGTACGCAAGACCGGCCAAAACACGAAGAAAGCAGCTCAGACCGCAAAGAGCGCGGCGATCCGTGCGAAGGAGGCGGCAAAGCGGGCGGCGGTCTTTGTGAAAAGTAATTGGAAGGTCATTCTCATAGTCGTTGCGATAGCGGCGGTGGTGTTCCTTCTGATCGGCGGGATATCCTCCTGTACGATGATGTTAGGCAGCGGCGCGGGCACCGTGTTCTCGTCCTCCTATCTCTCAGAGGATACGGATATCTATGCGGCGGAAAATGCCTATCTCTCAATGGAGGCGAGCACGCAGCATATTCTTGATAACCTTTCCTCCTACTATCCCGGCTATGACGAATACAACGTATCGGCAGACAGTATGGGGCACGATCCGTATATTCTGATCTCCATTCTCTCGGCATTGCATGAGGGTATCTTCACTATAAACGATGTTCAAGGTGAGCTTAGTACACTCTTTGAATTGCAGTATGAGCTTACGTTGGAGGCGATAACGGAAACCCGGTATCGAACCGAAACGAGGATCGGCAGCTATACCTACATCGACCCGGAGACCGAGGAAACGGTGACGGAGTATTACGAATATGAGGTAGAGGTACCCTATGACTACTACATTCTCAACGTCACCTTTGACAATGTGGGATTTGAAACGCTTCCCGCACAAATGCTGACCGAGGAACAGCTTGAACTGTTCGCAACCTATATGGCGACCCTGGGAAATCGAGAGGATCTGTTTCCCGATTCCGTGTATAACCAGTAACCGATGATTGGAGGTGCAATTTCATTTAATATCGTTTCCTATGGTGGCGGCGCGAACAGCACCGCCTTACTTGTGGGGCTGCAAAAGCACCGTATCCCCGTGGACCTGATCCTCTTTGCGGATACGGGCGGCGAGCATCCGCACACATACGCCTATCTTGACGTTATGGATAGATGGCTTGAAAGTCACGGTATGCCGAAGATCACACGGGTATATAAGACCACGAAGGACGGACGGAGGCTGACGCTGGAGGATGAATGTCTGCAAAGCGGAACACTTCCGTCAATCGCCTATGGCTTCAAACGCTGTTCCTTAAAACACAAGATCGGACCGCAGGAGAAGTTTTGCAACAACTATCCTCCTTGCCGTGAGGTGTGGAGCAGCGGGAAAAAGGTGGTAAAGTTCATCGGCTATGACGCAGGCGAACAATACCGAAGTGATAAGGTCCTTCTGCGGGACCTGGCAGACCGCAAATACAGCAAGTGGTATCCCCTGATGGAATGGGGATGGAACCGGGAGGATTGTATCCGGGAGATCGAGGCGGCAGGCTTGCCGCAGCCCGGTAAATCCTCCTGTTTTTTCTGCCCGAGTATGCGGGCGGAGGAAATCATCGACCTTCGGGAGCAGCACCCGGACCTGTTCCGTCGTGCTATCGCCCTGGAGGATAACGCCCGGCCTAATCTCAAAACGGTCAAGGGTCTGGGACGTAACTATTCTTGGAAAGACCGATTTTTGAAAGGAGATATTTAATCTATGGCAACTGTTGATAAAATCCGCAATGATATTGCGAAAACGAAAGAAAAGATCGCGGAGCTGCAGAAAAAGCAGCGTTCCCTGGAGGCCCAGCTTGCAGAGGAAGAAAACCTGGAGATCGTCCGTATGGTTAAGGCTGTGAAGATGGATAACAAGGAGCTCACCGCCTTCCTGAAGGCATACGCAAGCGGCCTCATTACGCTGCCCGAGGATATGATGGCGGCAGACAGCGGAGCCGAGACCGAGGAAACGGAGGATATGAACGATGAAGCGTAAAGGAATGTTTCGACTTTGGACCTGTCTTTTGGCGGTGGTGATGTGTACCACCGCTTTTTCTATGACCGCCTTTGCAAGTGACGGCGGCGCAGAATACGAGGAACCGCCCATTATCGAGGATACCGAGCCCACCGAGGGAACGGCTGATATCGAGTTTCAGATACCGGAGGAATACCTTTCTCTTTTGGAAGGAACCGACCTTGAAGGGCTTGACCTTGACGCAATTATGGATACTGTGTTATCCCTATTCGGCGGCATGGGTGATGTTTCGGAGGAAGAAGAAACAGAACCCGGACAGATCGGAACCGTCACCACAAACGGAGCCCGATTGAATGTCAGAACGGGAGCCGGTCTTAATAACAAAGCCTTTACTCAGCTTGAGAACGGCGAGACCGTGGACGTGATCGGCACAGACGGCGAGTGGATCATGGTGCTTTTACCTGAACGTATCGGATACGTTCATTCCGATTATCTCGCCGTAACGGATAAGCCCATCGACACGGAGCCGGATACAGGCGGCGAGCCCTCCTTCTCCCTTGATTTCGATATGCTGGCGGGATTGCTTGATATGTTCGGCGGTATGTTTGGAGATATGGGAGAAACGGGCGGCAACAGTAACGCCCTCACGCCTGACGGAAATATGACCCTCATTGACGATATCGGCAGCAGCGAGGAAAGCGGTAAGCAGTTCATTACGGTACAGACCAAAAACGGCAATGTGTTCTATCTCATTATCGACCGTGACGACGAGGGCGAGGAAACGGTGCATTTCTTGAACCAGGTGGACGAGGCCGACCTTATGGCGCTGACGGAGGACGGCGAGGCGGCGGAAAAGCCTATCGTCTGCTCCTGTACCGACAAATGCCAGGCCGGGGCCGTGAATACCGCCTGTGAGGTCTGCATGACCAACATGAGCGAGTGCGTGGGCGAGGAACCCGAACCCGTAACCCCTGACGAGCCGGAGGAACCTGTGGAGGAAAAGAAAGGCGGAGCCGGTGCTATCGTTGCGGTAGTGCTGATCCTGGCAGCAGGCGGCGGCGCGGCCTTCTATTTCCTGGTGCTGAAACCGAAGCAGGGAAAGAAAGTCCCTTCTGACCTGGATGATTTCGACCTGGAGGATGAAGAAGAATATCTCACCGAGGACGAGGAAACGGAGGATATTGAATGAAGCTGATTATCGCAGAAAAACCGAGTGTAGCAAAAAGTATCGCATCGGCCCTGGGTGCTAAATCCGGGGCCGATGGCTGTTTTCAGGGCAACGGCCTGATCGTTTCCTGGTGTGTGGGCCACCTGGTATCCCCTATGGACGCGGCGGGATATGACGAGCGTTTCAAGAAATGGCGCTATGACGACCTTCCCATCCTGCCGGAGCCTTTCCACTATGTGCTGGCGCCCGGTAAGGAGGA
>CALCTE010000257.1 GCA_937893885.1 uncultured Clostridia bacterium
CTACGAAGGACATACAGACATTCACCTTGACCTTGATGCCCTTGCTTCGGATAGCATAGACATCAGCGGTAAGGTATCTCTTGAAGGCAAGGAGCTTGCAGCGGGAGATTTCACATTCCTTCTCATTTCTACAGACGGTGAATTCGACGTTACCCCGGGTGCAACACCTATAAAGGTGAAAAATGCGGCAGACGGCTCGTTCATATTTAAGGACGTTACCTTCTATAAGGCGGGAACATATCACTTCGTGCTTTCGGCAGACACTGAGGGCGCAAAGGACGTAGCCATTGACGAAAACGTATACCACGTAACCGTCAAGGTAAATAGGAACGGCAAGGGTGAAATCACGGTAAGTGAAACCCTCATTACTAAAAAGGGCAGCACCGAAGCTGTGGATACAGTTGTATTCGCAAACGTATATGACGGATCTGCAGTGCAGAATATACCTTGGATATGGATCGCGGCAGGTGCGCTTGTTGGCGTTGTTCTTGTTGTCGCTATAATACTCGTATCGAAGAAAAAACGCGCTAAAAACGCATAAAACAAAAATAAAACGGTGGCAGTAATGCCACCGTTTTTGTATGCGATTTTACTCTTCGTTAGCGAGCTTTCTTCCCATAATGACACCCATTACCGAAGCCATCATAAGACCGCGAGTCCAGCCGCTCGAGTCGCCAAGACAGTAAAGACCGCTTATGCTTGTCTTTAAGTCCTTATCCATCTTTACTCTGTTGCTGTAAAATTTAAGCTCGGGAGAGTAGAGAAGTGTTTCGTATGAAGCAAATCCGGGCACGACGTGATCGACCGCCTGAATGAAGTTGATTATGTTCATCATAGCACGGTAGGGCATAGCGGCGGTAATATCGCCTGCTACGGCATCGGGAAGCGTGGGACGCAGATTGGACTGCGAAAGCTCCTTCTGCCAAGTACGCTTTCCGTCGAGAATATCACCGAAGCGCTGAACGAGAATATGTCCTGCGCCGAGCATATTTGTAAGCTCACCGACCTTTTTAGCATACTCTATCGGCTGATTAAAGGGGGAGTTAAAGTTATGTGAGCAAAGGATAGCGAGGTTTGTGTTGTTAGATTTAAGCTCCTTGTAGGAGTGTCCGTTTACAACTGCAAGACCTGCATCGTAATTTTCCTGACTTACGAATCCGCCGGGATTCTGGCAGAAGGTTCTGACCTTGTTTTTGAAGGGACGGGGGTAACCGATAAGCTTGGATTCGTAAAGCACGCGGTTTACCACTTCCATAATTTCGTTTCTAA
>CALCTE010000258.1 GCA_937893885.1 uncultured Clostridia bacterium
AGCAGCGTCCTTACCAAGACCGTTAAGGATAACGCGGAGGGGCTTAACTCTTACCTTATTAGCGTTAAGAGCGATCTTGATAGCGCCCTCTGCAGCCGCGAAGGACTCGTGACCTGCCAAGAAGCAGAAGCACTCTGTCTCTTCGGAAAGAAGCATCTTACCGAGGTTGCCGTGGCCGAGACCGACCTGACGGTTTTCGGCAACGGAGCCGGGAATGCAGAAGGACTGGATTCCGATGCCGATAGCGGCTGCGGCGTCAGCAGCTTTCTTGCAACCCATCTTAATAGCGATAGCGCTTCCGACGGTGTATGCCCACTTTGCGTTTTCAAAGCAAATAGGCTGTGTCTCTTGAACGATAGTATAGGGATCTATGCCTTTTTCTGCGCATATTTCCTTGCACTCCTCAATAGAGGAAATGCCGTATTCCTTTAATGTTGCGAGGATCTTCGCCTCGCGTCTTTCATAATTTTCAAAAAGTGCCATTTCTGTTCTCCTCCTTACTGCTTGCGGGGGTCGATATACTTAACGGCGCCGTCTTCCTCGGAAAATCTGCCGTAGTGACCCATAGCCTTGTTGTAAGCGGTGGTGGGATCGTCGCCCTTTTTGATGAAGTCGGTCATCTTGCCGAGATTTACGAACTCATATCCGATAACCTGATCGTCAGCATCAAGCGCCATTCTCGTGCAATAGCCCTCGGTCATTTCGAGGTATCTTACGCCCTTTTCTCTCGTGCCGTACATAGTACCTACCATAGAGCGCTCGCCCTTACCAAGATCCTCCATACCTGCGCCGATAGTAAGACCGTTCTCGGAGAAAGCGGACTGGCTTCTTCCGTATACGATCTGAAGGAAAAGTTCTCTCATTGCGGTATTGATAGCATCGCAAACGAGGTCTGTGTTGAGTGCTTCAAGGATAGTCTTGCCGGGGAGGATCTCTGCCGCCATAGCCGCAGAGTGCGTCATACCGGAGCATCCGATAGTCTCAACGAGTGCTTCCTCGATGATACCGTTTTTAACATTGAGCGAAAGCTTGCAAGCGCCCTGCTGGGGTGCGCACCAGCCGATTCCGTGTGTGTATGCGGAAATGTCCTTTATCTCGTACGCTTTGACCCAAAGTCCCTCCTCGGGAATGGGAGCGGGACCGTGCTTGGGGCCCTTTGCTACGTAGGTCATATTCTGCACTTCCTGTGATAAAATACAACTCATTTGGTTTCTCCTTATATTAGCTTATTGTTTTTACTTAATGATCTCGCCGTATGCGTTGGGAGCGATAGCGGCCGCATTGGACTCGTCCGTGTCAACGTGCATTGCGGGAGCAAACTTCTCGGATACTCTTACAACTACGTCGTCGAAAGTCGTGGTGCGCTCGGAGATGTACTTGACCTTAACGATTTCCTTGTCCTCTACGCCAAAGCCCTTTGCAGCCTCGGGTGTGAGGTGAATATGTCTTTTTGCAACGATAACACCTTCGCTTATCTCAACTTCGCCGCAGGGTCCTACGAGCTTGCAAGCGCCGCTTCCTGCTACGTCACCGGACTCACGAATGGGAGCACTTACGCCGAGTGTGCGTGCGTCGGTTAATGATATCTCAACCTGTGTTGCGGGTCTTGCAGGGCCGAGTACGCCTACGCCCTTTATCTCTTTCTTCGGGCCTACTACGTCTACTCTCTGCTCGCTTGCATACTGACCGGGCTGAGAAAGCATCTTCTTAACGGTGAGCTGTGCGCCCTTTCCGAAAAGAGTTTCGATGTGCTCTTGTGTAAGGTGAACGTGGCGTGCCGATGTCTCAATTAAAATCTTGTTTTCCATTTTCCGTTTCCTTTCAATATATATAAATTTAATTTATAAACCGATATATTTTACCATAAACAAAAGCTCTTGTAAATACTTTATTCCAAATAAAGTAAGTCGATGTCGGACAAATATTCGCAGTCGAGCGTAGTGAGACCTCTGAAAAATCGCTCGGCGCCGCACTTTTTACAGCTTATAAGTACGCCGTCCTCGCCTAAAGTGAGAGCGTGCTCGGCGTCTTCCTTGTTTTCACAATCGCAGATTATTCTGCCCTCTGTCTTAAGTATTCCCAAAAGTCTTAAAATTTGCTCTCTTATTGCGCCTTGGTCGACCGCCTTTAATTCACTTTCAAGGTCGATACCCGCCTCTGTGGCTATTCTCTTTATCTCCTTTTCGTTTTCCTCCACCGCGTCGCTTACCGTCTTTGACGGCCCTGCGAAGAATGCGGGCAGTCCCGTCGTCGGGCAAGGAAGCTGGAAGAACGAGCCCTTCAAAAGTACGCTTTTTTCCATCGGGTATTTATGCGGTGTGGCACAGAATATGCAAGGCACGGTAAGTATAAGCTTGCCGCTTTCGAATATCTCCGCTTCGCACACGCTTTCGCCGCAAGCGCATTTAAGCTTTATCTTACCGCTTTCGGTTTCAAATGCACTCGCCGTGCCGAATACCGCCTCACTGCAGGCGGGGCAACGGTATGCTATAGAATAATCTTTCATAAGTTCTCCTTATCCTGAAGACTTCTTTCATAGTAAAACAAATATTGCTGAACGATTCCCGCGTGCTCTCCGAAGAGCTTTACGTCGAACTTCTCACCGTAATATTTGTCGATAACTCTCTTTATCCAAACGTCTATGGGAAAGCTCTCGTAATGCGCAAAGCCGAATAGGCTTGCGCAGGCGGCGACCTTCGGACCTACGCCCTTAATGCTCATAAGAGCCGCCGAAAGCTCCTCGTAGCTTGCCGTAAGTGCGCTTTCTACGTCAAATTCGCCCGTATAAAAGCGCTTTGCCGCATCGTATATGTACTTTGCTCTAAAACCCGTGCGGCAGGCAAATATCGCATCTTCGCCCGCTTCGTACAACGCCTTTGCCGTCGGGAACGCGTAATATCCGCCGTGTATTTTCTCTCCGAAGCGCTCGCAAAGCGTTTCGATTATCTTTTTTATTCGGGGAATGTTATTGTTTTGCGACACGATAAACGAGCAGACCGTCTCCCACGGTTCTTGTCTTAATATGCGTATACCGCGCCCCATTTCTGCGCATTTTTTGGCATGCGGTTCCTTTATCGACGCAATTATTGCACCGTAGTCGCGTCCGAGATCGAAAAACTCCTCCCAAAGCTCTTTATACTCTTCTTCGGTGGTGTTTTCGAAAACTACCCTCTCGCCATCTTGCCGAACGCATAAATACTTCCCTTTCGCGACTCCGCGATAGCGAAGAACTTCCGAGCTGTCGTCTTTTGTGAAGCGGAAAGCCTGTCCGCATTCGAATATCTGCTCTAAATCAAAATTTTTGACACCGTCAAGTACGTAATCCATTATTTTCCGTTTTTAGTTGTATGCTCCGAGCCGCATAAAAACTTCTTTGATCGCTCAAGGCTGTCCTTTGAGTTTTTCCAATCCTCGTCCTTATAGCGATAGTCAAACTTCTTGCAATACCAAGAAACGTCGCCTAAAAGCTCGCTTGCATACGCCTTCTCTTTTTCCGAAATTATCTCATAAAACTCCGCGAGCCTCTTTTTATTAAGCTCGTGAGATGCAGTCCTTACGAAGCGTCCGTAGTGGCGAAGGCAAAAATACGGCTGCTCCGCAAGCTTCTTTTTAAACGCGCTGTCCGTTTCGAAGAGATATACGGCAGTTTCAAACATCTTCGAAAGCTTATCGCTTACTCTGTCGCAAATATAGCAGTCTGTGGCAAGCGCCTCCGCTTTTTCACCGACCTTTTCGGGCTTTGTAAGCATTCCGCCCGAAAGCGTGGGCATCACCTTCTCTGAAAAATGGCTTTCAAGCATAAGTCCCGCCTGAAGCCTTTTTTGAAGTCCCAAAAGCATAGCGAAGTGCTCGTCGCAAAAGCCCTTTTCGTTAGTCGCAATACGCACGTCGGGCTCCATCATCGCTCCACCCATAAGTATCTCGAATTCGCGAGATACAAGCATCTCATAAAGAGTGCAAAAAGGACAGCCGTCCTTTTTGTCAAACGCTTCGTTTACGGGTATCGTATATATTTTTTCCGCCATTATTATTCACCTGCAGTGCCGAGAAGCTCTATTTTTATCGCGGGACGTACGCCTAAGGTTACGTCCGACTCCTCACCGCCGTAGCTTACGTCACCGTCGGTAAAGCAATGCGCAACGTATCCTTTTGCAAAGCCGCCGCTTCGAAGCCAGAACCAGCTTCCCGTTATCTGTGTCTCGCCGGACTGCTTAGTGTATTCGTGAAGTCCTTTGCCGAGAGCGTATTTCGTCGCCTTAGCGTGAGACTTTCCTTCAACTTTCGTCATATAGGTCTTAAACTCCTGTATGCTCGGGACAAAGACGTTATCGCTGCAGTCCTTACTGTATACGCCCTTATAATTGGGGTTTTCTTCCGTCACCGTCGAGCTCTTTAAAATGAGCTTCTTTTCCTCTGCAGAAAACGCGCCGTCATAAAACTCTCCGTTTAAGAAAGTACGGAGCGAAGACGTATCCCATGCAGAGCCGCCTTTTATGTCAAACTCTCTGCAATCAATGATACTGTCACACAAAAGTACAACGTGATCTTCCTTGACCTCGACTACCGTCCAATTAAGCGCCTTAGGACCGTACGAGCTATTGACGTCTGCTACCCATTTACCCATCTCGATGCTGTCGCCCGGCTCAAGCACGTAAAGCTTATACTTTTCAAGGAGCGTAGCGCTGTCCTTATAGCTTCCGAGCTGCTTTAATATCGCCGCCGCGTTTCCAAATTTCCCGTTTTCAATATAGGACTTGGCGCGAAGATAGTAGCTTTCCTTCTCGCCCTCGGGAATCTCCTCCTCCTTAAACTCACCGTTGAGTTCAAGCTCAAGAGACGTCTGTGCCTGAGCTTTTAAATCCGCGCTGTCCTTGTAATCCCCAAGCTCCTCAAAAAGCTGTATAGCCTTCTCGTATTCACCTTGGTCAAGAGCAGAGTTTGCGCTCATATATTTGATCCACGGATTTATACCAAGTGTTATCAAAAGAATTATCCCGACAATTATCGCAAGCGAAACCGCAAGCTGAATATACTTTTTAAGCTCTATTTTGAGTTTCTTCTTATCCATAAGCCACCTCCGCTATTTATCGGATACTTTTATTTTCGAGCCGTCTGTTACCGCGCCCGTTTCCAATATAACCTTTTGCTTTTCTTCAAGTCCGTCTACGCAACAGCTATCTTTGTCGGAAAGCAGCACATCAACCTTCGTCTTTACCGCCTTCGCGCCTTTTGCTATGTAAACGTAGCTTTCTTCGCCCTCGTATATAACGGCATTTAAGGGCAACACGTGTCCTTCGGCACTGCCGTAATCGAATTTGTAGCAAAGTTTTTCGTTTGCATCGTAGTAATCGGTGCAGTCATTTGCGGAAAGCGTGTAGCTTTGGCCGTCTATCTTCACAACCTTCGCATCAAAGGAAAGCTCCTTGCCGTTTTCCCCGTAAAGCTTAACTACATCTCCGTAGAAAAGGGGTTTTGCCCACTCTTCAAGGGAAAATGTGATAAGATAAACGCTTTCGTCAACTATCTCGAAAAGCTCGTCCCCTTCGCTTATACGGTCGCCGTCTCCCACTTTAAAGCGGCATACCGTACCCGTCACGTCTGCGTATATGAACATACATCTGCAAGCTTCGTCATTTGATAAAAGTCCGCTTATCTGCTCCTCTATAGCATTGTATATCTCCTGTGCGCCATCGTTGCCCGCGATAAGCGAAAGCTCAGCTTCGCCCTTTTGCTCCAAAAGAGAAAGATACATATCCGTATAGTCGCTGTCAAGATATGCAACTATACTTCCTTTTTCAACCTCGTCGCCCGACTTTTTTACAAAGGTCTGCACCGACGCATCGCAAATGCTTTTTTGCGAGTATCGCATTATGGGTTCTATGCTTCCCTCTCCCTCTGCCTTTGAAATAAGCGTGCTTTCTTTACCGAGAGTGAGAGTTGTTACTTCGGTCCTTCCCGAAAGGGAAATTACCGTAAATATAAGAGCCGCAAATGCAATGACTGCCGCCGTTATTAAAATAAACAGTCTTTTATTTCTCGTTCTTTTCAATTTGACAATCCTTCCTTTGCTCATCGCAAAGATATTCATATTATATATTATCACATTTAAATGTCAAAATCAAGGATATTATCCCATGATAAAATAAATTTATTTTCGATAAAAAATTTTGTATTTGTTGCAAATGCAACAAATATTCACGTCGGCGTTTGGTATAATATAAAAAACAAAATAAAAAGTGAGGTATGTTAAAATGAAAAAATTATTACTTGTATTACTCAGCTTGGTCTTGTGCATTTCCCTCTTTGCTTGCACTGGTGAAAAAGTACCCGAAAACGAAGACGGCGATAAGACCGAAAACGCAGGTGACGCCGTAGAAAATAACGGCGACGCAAGCGGTAATGAAGACAAAGACGAAGTCGCAAAAGACGAATTTGCGACAGGAACGAAGATAAAGCTCTCGGCACTAAAGGGCCCCACGTCCATCGGACTTTTAAAGCTCATCGGTGACGAGAAAGATACCGTAGACTACACACTTGCAGGCGTTGCAGACGAAATTACCGCGCCTTTTTTAAAAGGTGAGCTGGACATCGTCGCAGTTCCCGCAAACCTTGCTTCCGTGCTCTATAACAAAACGGAAGGCAAAGTAAACGTACTTGCAGTAAACACGCTCGGCGTGCTCTATCTTGTCGATACGAAAAACGAGATAACGTCCATAGCCGACCTTGAAGGCAAAACCGTATACTCAACGGGCAAGGGTACGACTCCCGAGTTCGTGTTCAACTATATCTTGGAGAAAAACGGACTCAAAGATAAAGTCACCGTTGAATACGTAAGCGAGGCAACGGAGCTTGCTGCTTTGCTTTCCGCAGAAAAGGCTTCTCTTGCAATACTTCCCCAGCCTTACGTTACCACCGTGCTTAAGCAAAACGAAAAGGCAAAAATCGCTTTGAGCCTTACGGACGAGTGGAAGAAAGTATCCGGTGGTACGGAAATGATAACGGGCGTCGTTATCGCAAAGAAGGATTACGTCGCGGCGAATAAAGATACCGTCGACATTTTTCTCAAAAAATACGAAAGCTCCATCGCATACGTAAACGAAAACGTATCGGAAACGGCAGATGCCTGCGTAGAATACGGTATAATCGCAAAAAAACCCATTGCAGAGGCGGCTATCCCTTATTGCAACGTCGCATTTATGGGCGGCGAGGAAATGAAAGCGGCGGTATCGGCGTATTTAAAGGTCCTTTATGACCAAAACCCGAAAGCCGTAGGCGAAGCGCTCCCCGAAGATGATTTCTACTATCTGGGAAAATAAATTGAAAAGTAAGATTATAAAGAAAATCGCCGTCATAGTATTTTGGCTTGCCGTATGGCAGGCAGTCAGTATGGCTGTAAACGAAAGCCTTATAATCGTCTCACCTTGGGATACGCTTGTGCGTATGTGGGAGCTTTTGGGCGAAAGTACCTTTTATAAGGCTGTAGGCACGTCCTTTTTAAATATCGGTATCGGCTTTGTCTGTGCCGCGATATTGGGAACGTTGCTTGCCGTTATATCGCGTATATTTCGCTTCGCATACGAACTTTTATCCCCTCTCTTTGCGGTCATAAAGGCAACGCCCGTCGCTTCCTTCACCCTCATACTGTTCTTCTGGGGTATCAAGGGTAAGCACCTATCCGTGTGGATATCGCTGATAATGGTGCTTCCCGTTATATTCTTCGCAGTTTACGAGGGAATAGGCGCGGCGGATAAAAAGCTTCTTGAAATGGCTAAAGTGTACAAGGTATCGAAAGCAAAGCAGATACGGGAAATATATCTTCCTGCCGCCTTGCCGTCGGTCACGAGTGCGCTTTCCGTCGCGATAGGCTTTGCTTGGAAAAGCGGTGTTGCCGCAGAGGTTATCGCAATAGCCGGCGGAAGCGTGGGCGGACTTTTATATGACGCAAAACTGTTTTTGGAAAGCAAAGATCTGTTCGCGATAACGGCAACGGTCATAATCATAAGCAAGCTCTCCGAATGGCTTGTAGTAAAGCTTTTTAAGTCAAGGGAGGCTGAGTGATGCTCGAAATAAAGAATCTATATAAAAGTTTCGGCGAAAAAAAGGTGCTTGAGGGCATTTCTCTAAAACTTGAAAAAAGCGGGCTTTACGTCGTAACCGGCAAAAGCGGCTCAGGAAAAACGACGCTGTTTAACATAATTTTAGGGCTTTTGCCATACGATAGCGGAGCGGTGGAAAACGGCTTTAAAAGGACGAGAGCGGTATTTCAAGAGGACAGGCTTCTCGAAGCCAAAACGCCCGTAGAAAACCTTATTTTCGTAGGTGCGGATAAAAATGAAGCCGAAAAGCTTTTAATAAGTCTCGGACTTGAAAAGGAACTTGAAACTCCCACTGTTAAGCTTTCCGGCGGACAAAGGCGCAGAGTAGCTCTTGCAAGGGCACTTATAACTAAACCCGACTTACTGCTTCTTGACGAGCCGACAAACGCGCTTGACGAAGCGACTGAAACTCTTGTCGCAAGATTTATTGAAGATTATGCAAAAGAGCACTGTGTATTGATGATAACGCACCGTCCGGAGAAAATAAGCTATTCAAAGATAATTGATTTAACTGCGAATACGGCGGGAGCAAGCCCCCGCCCTACAAATCATTGTTCCACTACGGCCTAAGGCCTAAAAAATCCCGTTGCGAATCGCAACGGGATTTTTTGTATATTTACTTTTTCTTTACAAGTCTCTGTACAAGTTTTACTATCTCAACGATGGGAACGATAAGGAATGCAAGGCCGAGGGCGATGCCATATTCCGTAAGGTCAAGATGAGCAAGATTAAATGCTTTGCAAAGGAAATCTATCTCAACAACTGCAGTGGTGAGAAGCAGCGAAAGTATGCCTGCGCCCCAAAGCCACTTGTTCTGTCCCTTCATCGTGAAGATGGAGCCGTGGAGAGAACGCATATTGAAGGAGTGGAATATCTCGCACATCGAAAGCGTCAAGAACGCCATACTCGTGCCGAGCATTTCTGCCGAGTAATGTCCCGCAGCTATTGCCTCTGCGTGATGTGCGGTCGCGAGCCAATCCCTTCCGATGAGATAGGAGATAAGCGTGATAGCAGTCACCAAAACGCCCTGATATGCAACCGCAAAGCCGAGACCGCCTGCAAAGATGCCTTCCTTGGAGTCTCTGGGCTTACGCTTCATAATGTCAGCTTCGGGCTTCTCCATACCGAGTGCAAGCGCGGGGAAGCAGTCGGTTATAAGGTTTATCCACAAAAGGTGAACAGGTGCGAATATCTCGGATATTCCAAGGAATACGGTTGCGAAGAAGATGGTGAGCACTTCCGAAAGGTTTGAAGCAAGAAGGAACTGTATGGCCTTACGGATATTGTCGTAGATTCTTCTTCCCTCTCCTGCCGCAGAAACTATCGTTGCGAAGTTATCGTCGGCAAGTATCATATCGGCAACGTTCTTCGTAACGTCCGTACCCGTTATACCCATACCTACACCGATGTCGGCGTTCTTAATGGAGGGAGCGTCGTTTACGCCGTCACCCGTCATAGCGGTTACCATACCCTTTTTACGCCAAGCGTTGACGATTCTCGTCTTATGCTCGGGCTGAACGCGCGCGTATACGGAGTATTTTTCTACTTCAGATTCAAATTCGTCGTCGCTTATGCTGTCAAGCTCTGCGCCCGTTATGGCTTGGTCTGCGCTTTCGATAATGCCGAGTTCTTTTGCGATAGCAACTGCGGTATCCTTGTGGTCGCCCGTTATCATAATGGGTCTTATACCTGCGCCACGGCATTCCTCTATAGCGGGTTTTACCTCAGGGCGTACGGGGTCGATCATTCCGACAAGTCCTACGAAGCAAAGCTCGTTTTCAACGCTTTCGCTGTCGTATACGGAGGGCTCTGCCGAAAGAGGCTTCGTTGCGGCTGCAAGCACACGAAGTGCCTTGTCTGCCATAGCCTTATTTGCGGAAAGGATATCTTCCTTTATCTTATCGGTTATATCAACGACTTCGCCTCCGACAAGCGCCTTCGTGCAGCGCTTTAATATCTCATCGGGAGCGCCCTTCGTGAACTGAACAAGCTCTCCGCCCTTATTGTGAACGGTAGACATCATCTTACGCATAGAGTCGAAGGGAACCTCGCCTATACGTACGTATTCCTCTTTTTGCTTTGCTTTGGGAAGACCGAGATTTTCGGCGTAGTTTACGAGCGCACATTCCGTGGGCTCACCTACAGCCGTTTTCTCGTTTTCGTCAAACTCTGCGTCCGAGCAAAGCGACATAGCCGTTGCAAGTAAGTTTTCATCGTCGCCGTAGTGGTCAACGACGGTCATCTTATTCTGTGTGAGCGTACCCGTCTTATCCGAGCAGATAACTGTAGTCTTACCGAGCATTTCAATCGCTTTGGTTTTCTGTTTAATCGGAATCACAGTCTTTAGTGCCTGATTCATAGTAGCACCATAATTTTTCCGCATCCAGCCTGCCAATGCAATCAACTGACCTTCGATGTGAATACTATTCGTGACAAATCCTATTAATTCTTTTAGCTTTGTCACATCATACTCCAACTCGTCCGTTAATTCAACTACATATCCTTTTATCTTTCGATTTCCAAAAGGAATCCACACCTGCATTCCAAGTGTAAGTTCCTCTTTCATATATTCAGGAACTTTATATTGAAAGGTTTTATCCAGTT
>CALCTE010000259.1 GCA_937893885.1 uncultured Clostridia bacterium
CCAAAACCTGTTGGCTGATTAGTTGGTCTGAAGGAGCGCCTACATGAATTGTTCCCAATATCTGCACCACTGTTCCTGTAGGGGAAGTGATTTCCCAAAACATGGGAGTATCTGTTGTCTGGATGATGGACGTATCATTTTGGGGAAGGGTAGAACAACCCGCTAGAACCACTAAGGCTAGAACCACTAAGCCTCGAATGCATTTGCGTATCACTGGATCCTCCTTGGCATTTCTTTGATGAAAAGCTATGGGAATAGTATAACATACTTTTTTCTTTTTTGCAAGTACCGTTTTTTAAAAAATATCGCATTCCACGACAAATGAAAAAATCGCTTACGGAAGTTTTTCTTCCGTAAGCGATAATGCAGTGTATATTATTTTCCTGAGTGTGAAAGTGCTCCGTCGTAAACGTCAGCAAAGTGATCTTCGACCTTATTCTTTCTCTCGGCTATATAGCTCGATATATCTTTAGATCTTTCATTCATAAGATCTCTGAGGATATACGAGTATCCGGTTTCATTACCATTATAAATATAACCGAACTCCCAGTTCATATTCTTGAATACGATATCAAGCATCTCCGAGCTTTCGATATCACGAGTACCGGTTCCGTAAATGGTCTGCTCAATGATCGTGGGATAGGTGTACTGATATGAATAATATGCCATCGTTTCCAAAACAGTACTTACGTAGTCGGAATCGGGACAGTTCTTGGGTACTGCCCAGCAAAGATGCCATGCTTCGACGTATGAGCCGTACTCTTCTTGGTCAAGATTAAGTTTGGGCATGGGAAGAATACCAAAGTTGATATCATAGTCACGCATCTTCGTAGCTTCGTCAATATAAGCGATATCAAATAAAACTCTACCCTCTGCAAATGCATTATTGTAAAGGTCCTTGGAGGAATCGCTTGATTCACGCCAGCTGATATCATAAATAACCGTACGTTTGCCCTCGTGATAAAGCGTGTAGAGCTTATCGACGATATTGGACATTCTGGCTGTGTTTACAACGAACGTTGGCTCGTCGTTTTCGCCCTTTATAACCGTACTCTGTCTGAATGCACCAAGCCAAGCATTGATGTGGGGACCGTCATCGGATACCATCGCGATAAGGTCATTTTCAGTAATCTGAGCATCACCGTTCAAATCTTGAGAGAAGTTTTTCGTAGCGTTGATAAGCTCATCAACAGTCCACTTGCCGTCACGTACGAGCTGATAAAAATCGGGAAGATTGTGCTCTGCTGCAAGGTCCTTATTAAAGAGAAGAACGACCGTATTCAAGTATATAGCGTAGCAAGTAGAGCTTACGCCGAAGTAGTTGACATCAAAAATAGCGGAAGAATCAGTAAAGCCTGCATTCCACCAGGGCTTTGAAAGATCGCAGTACTCAAGATAGTCAAAGTTTAAAACGGCGTCGGCAATAACCAAGGACGCGCAGTTTGACTCAGTATGAATAGCCATAACATCAAACTTTCCGTCGTTTGCAAGAACGCTGTCAACAAATACCTGTGACTGCTTAGGCGTAGAAGTATTCATCGTAGCGTCAAGAGTTACACCGATCTTGTCCAAGACCGCATTGTTCATATCTTTGATAGAGTCGTTAAGAGGATTTCCGTTATACTCTTCTCTTACGAAACGATCCTTACCCCAAGGAGTAGGAGAGTCGATTATGAAGGTTTTACCCCCATATTTCGCCTTTGAGTCTTCCGGGATTTCAAGAGGCGCATCGGAAATTTCGATCATCAAATCATCGTCTTCTTCGTCTTTATCGTTGCTGGGTTCAAAATCACTATCGGGGCTTTCAACTGCACCGCTGAAAACAAGTCCGAGAGAGGAAACGATAAAAAGCACAAGAAGCATTGCTAAAATACGTTTCATTGCTTTCTCCTTTTCGAGTTGTTTTGCTCAATAACGATTAAATTATACCATATTCGAAAGTCCGTGTCAATACTGCAACTTAAAATATTATCAGCCGTACATCATAAAATCGTCCTTTAAAGGCTCTAACGGATGTCGGAATGCGTAAATCATCGAATAATATCTGTGGTGGGTACGCCAGCCATTATCTACAGAGCCCTTTCCGATGTTCACGATTTTTGCATTCGGATACTTCTTTCTTAATGCCTCAACCTCGGCATTACTTATACTTAAATGCTCTATCCAAAGTCTTTCGAGCTTCGGAAAGTCGTATAGCGCGGAAAAATCTCTTAACGGATAGACGTACGATATATTGATATCTACAAGTTCTTTGCATTCTGCCAAAGGTGAAAGATCGGAAAACTTGTTGCCCCAGAAAAATTCCACGTAATGCAAATGTTTAAGCTTCGATATCGGCGTAATGTCTTTTACCTTGTTATCTGCCAAAATGAGTATTCTAAGTTCGGGACAGTACTCGCATATCGCCGTTATATCCGTTATCGACTGATGTCCGAGATCGAGCGCTTGGAGATTCGTAGTGTATTTAAGAAGCTCAAGGTCTTTGTTTTTAATAATTCTGCATTCATCAAGCCAAGCAACAAGCACGGAAAACGACGTAGCGTCGGTCCTCATTTCCCAAATACCAAATTTAAGCGTCCAGACTATCTCGCACTGTCCTTCAAATTTACTGCGAAGCTCTGCCATATCGTCGTTGGAAATGCCGCAATAGCTCATATCAACAAATTTAATATTTGGAAATATCGTGAGGAACTTTTCAACCTCTTCCGTCGACTTAAGCTTGACGTTCTTCAAAATAAGCTCATCGGAATTGCTGTCATATTCATCACCCATAAAGGTATAATCCCAACCGAAGGAAAGTTCGGGAAACATCTTGACAAGCTCTACACGTTGATCAAGTGTAAGTGAAGGCTGTTCATAAAGCTCGACCCTCTTGAGATTTTTAAGAAGTGAGAGCTTTTCTGTAAGATGCTCGTCTATTTCCACTTTATTTAAATTGAGCAACGAGCCGTCTTCTCTTATCTTTCTTCCGTAAACATCGTATAGTGCAATAGCGTCAAATTCTACGTTTGGATATTCATTTTCAAGCTTTTCAAGCCTTTCGGCTTCCACAAGGTTTTCACCCATTGATATCTTATTTAAAGAATGGAAGGAAGGAAGTGCAAGCTCAAGCTCCGTTATATCGTTTATCTCAAGCTTCGAAAAATCAAGAAATACGGCATTCGACGGATATTTATTTCCGAATAACTCTACAAGTATCTCGTGTTTAAACTCTACGCCCGGAAACTCCTCTTTGAGCCTCTCCCCTTCGGAAGGCTCAACAGCAAAAGTTCCCATATTAACGCTCTTTAGTTTTGTGAATTGTCTAATGTTATGTTTTAAACGCTCAACGCTTTGTATTTCGTTGCCGTCAAAAACCAGTGAAGTTTCATTTATCAAAACACTTTTGCCGCATACTTCCGTCTTGTTTTCGCAAGCCGCAGAGAAAACGGTTATAAGCGAAAAAATTACGGCAAGTGCTAATTTTAAATATTTCATTTTATCCCCCGAGGCTTATTTTATGTAATTATATCATATAAAAACTTTAATTCAATGGCAAATTTAAGAATTTTGTATTTTTTTGTGAAAAATTGTTGAAAAATAATTTGAGCAGCACATAAAAGTTTTTCAAAATTAAAAAATACGCTTACTCCATTATATGAGCGTGTAATTACGAGATGAGCAAACTCATATATTTAACTCGGTAACTTTTTTAATTTTTTCTTCTTAACCTCCAAATAGTGAAAAATGTGAAAAAAACGATTTTTTTCAGTTTTTTTTACAATATTTGTTTATATGTGGAAAATTCGTTGTTGACAAAACGAGCTATATTATGTTAATATATCAAAAAGCGCACATATTCAGTGCATTTTTTAATTTATGCCGATTTTTTCTTTCGGCAAAAAAGTATTATTAAGGAGAATAACTATGGACCTTATGTACGCAGTAATAGCGATCTCCGTTATAGCGCTTTTGTTTGCACTCATAACGGCAAAAAGATTGCTTAAATCAGACTCCGGTGAAAAAAGCATAACGGATATATCGGGCATCATCAAAAAAGCGGCAAATGCCTTTTTGAAAAAGCAATATACCGTCGTGGCAATATTCTTCGTTGTGATATTCATCGTTTTGACAGCGATGAATTTAATTTTCCCCGAAACCGCAAACTCCTACACTCCCTTTGCATTTTTGACAGGCGGTATCTATTCGGGCCTTGCGGGCTATATAGGAATGAGAATTGCCACCTCGTCAAACTGCAGAACCGTAGTTTCGGCGAGAAGCAGTCTTGATAAAGGCCTCCGTACTGCATTCTCAAGCGGAATGGTTATGGGAATGGTCGTCGTGGGGCTCGGTCTTTTTGATATAAGCGTTTGGTACGTGCTTTTAAAATACGTATTCAAAGCAAGCGGCGATGTAATTGCCAATACAATGGTCACGTTCGGCATCGGCGCAAGCACGATGGCACTCTTTGCAAGAGTCGGCGGCGGTATATTTACGAAAGCAGCCGACGTCGGTGCAGACCTTTGCGGTAAGGTTGAAGCCGGTATTCCCGAAGATGATATCAGAAACCCCGCTGTTATAGCAGACAACGTAGGCGATAACGTCGGTGACGTTGCGGGAATGGGCGCGGACTTATATGAATCATACGTAGGTTCAATTCTCTCTTGCGCATCTCTCGGATTTTTCGCAGGTCTTGACAGCAAAGGCTTCCTCTTCCCCTTCTTACTTGCGGCGGCGGGAATCCTTGCATCTATAATCGGTTCGCTTTTCGTAAGAACAAAAGAAAACGCATCACAAAAAGCGCTTCTCGCAGCTTTGAGAAAAGGTCTTTACATAACAAGCGGCATTATGATAGTCGCTTCGTTCCTTATAATTAAGTTCGTTTTGAAATTAGACAATCCTTGGGGCATATGGGGCGCGGTAATGTGCGGTCTTCTTGCGGGCGTTATAATAGGAAACGTAACGGAGCACTATACCTCCGATACGTATAAGCCCACGAAAGATCTTTCCGCTTCCGCAAAAACCGGAAGTGCGACTGTAATTATCGACGGTCTTGCTTTGGGAATGAGTTCCACCTTCAGTTCAGTACTTATCGTTGCAGTAGCAGTCATTGCAAGCTTTGCTTTGGCAGGTGGCTCCGTTGCAACACCCGAGCTTGGACTCTTCGGCGTTGGCGCCGCGGCAGTCGGTATGCTTTCGACTCTCGGACTTACACTCGCGACGGACGCATACGGTCCCGTTGCAGATAACGCTGGCGGTATCGCCGCTATGTCCGGTCAGGAAGAATTCGTAAGAGAGCGTACGGACGCTCTTGACAGTCTCGGTAACACGACTGCGGCGACGGGTAAAGGCTTTGCCATCGGCTCTGCTGCACTCACCGCTATCACTCTTATTGCGGCATTTAAATCCACGATAGAGAGCTCGTTCCAAATAAAGCTCGATCTTGATCTCTTGAATCCGAAGGTACTTATCGGTCTGTTCATCGGCGTAATGCTTCCCTTCCTCTTCTCCTCCGTTGCTATGAAGGCTGTAGGCCGTGCGGCATCGAAGGTCGTTATGGAAGTAAGACGTCAGTTTAAAGAGATCCCCGGTATTATGGAAGGCAAAAACTCTCCCGATTACTCAAAGTGCATTGAGATATGCACAAGCTCAGCACAAAAAGAAATGCTTATACCCGCACTTATCGCAATAATCTCCCCCGTTGTAGTCGGCGGATTTTTAGGATTTTCAGGCATAATCGGTCTTCTCGCAGGTACGGCTTCATCGGGATTCCTTTTGGCAATTATGATGAGCAACTCCGGCGGCGCGTGGGATAACGCAAAGAAGTATATCGAAGCCGGTAACAACGGCGGCAAAAACTCCGATTCTCACAAGGCGGCTGTTGTCGGTGATACCGTAGGCGATCCGTTTAAGGATACGGCAGGTCCTTCTATAAACATTCTTATAAAGCTCATAAGCACCGTTTCAATGGTACTTGCACCTATCATCTACGCAATAGCAAAAGTCTTGGAAATAAGCTTATAAAGTAAAAATCCGAGTGCTTCGGCACTCGGATTTTTTTTGCGCAAAAAAGAGTGCGGCTTCCACCGCACTCTATATCTTTTAGTCTTCGCAGTCGCAATCTTCGCAATCGCAGTCGCAGCAACAATCAAAATGCTCGCCGCACTCCGTGCAGATGATATCGTCAAAATCGTCATCGTCAATATCAAGGAAAACCGTCGCACCGCACTTGGGGCAAGTCACTTCAACTACTTCGTCGTCGCAGCAATCGCAGCAGTCGCAGTCGTCCTCGTCTACTTCGTAAACGTACTCCTCAACCTCTCCGAGATCCTGGTCAAGCTCGTCAACGTAGTCATAAAGCGTTGCTGTATCGTCTTCGAGATCAGCTACGGTCATCGCCATATCTTCAAGAATATCGGCGATCTCTTTGATGAGCTTGGAATTCTTGTCATCAGCAAGCTCCATTCCTTCGATCACGCCTTTAAGATGTGCTACCTTTTCAGTAAGTGTCATCGTGTGTTCCTCCTGTTAATATATAAGTTAAGCTTATGCTCTTTCCAAATACTCGCCCGTTCTCGTATCGATCTTGAGAACGTCACCGATATTGATAAAGAGGGGAACCTTTACTATCGCGCCCGTTTCAAGCGTAGCGGGTTTGCTTGCGCCCGTAGCGGTATCACCCTTGAAGCCGGGCTCTGTCTCTGTTACTTCGAGCTCTACGAACAAGGGAGGCTCAACTGCAAATACGCTACCCTTGTACGACATAATCTTGCAGTCCATATTCTCCTTGACGAACTTAAAGTTGTCACCGAGCTTCGCGCCTTCGATGGGAAGCTGCTCAAAAGTCTCGTTGTCCATAAAGTACCAAAGCTCACCGTCGTTGTAAAGATACTGCATCTCCTTGCGGTCAACAATAGCCGTGGGGAATTTTTCCGTGGGGTTAAACGTTTTTTCAATAACGCTGCCCGTAATTACGTTACGGATCTTCGTGCGTACGAATGCGGCTCCCTTTCCGGGCTTTACGTGCTGAAATTCAACAATCTGCATTACCTGACCGTCCATATCAAATGTGAGGCCGTTTCTGAAATCACCGGCTGTTACCATAAAATTGTTCCTCCAAATGTATATTTTTATTCGTTTACCGATTCATTCTACCACAAAATATTGAGTATTGCAATAGAAATTTTACAATTATATGCAAATTAGGATATTTTTCTCTAACAAAGGTCGGTTTATCGTACAGTACGTAAATATATTTTAATTATTTTATAAAAACACTTGCAACGGATAAAAAAATAAGCTATAATATAGAAAACAAACATTTGTTTGCTTTAGGAGGATTTTTAAAATGGCTGAAAAGAAAGTTACGTCCGCCGTAAGAGCGGGCGGCACTGCAGAAGAAAAAAAGCAGGCTCTCAAAACGTCTATCGCTCAAATTGAAAAGCGCTTCGGTGCAGGCTCGATAATGAGACTCGGATCAAATAATACCATGAACGTAAGTGCAGTTTCAACGGGCTCTCTCTCCCTTGACCTCGCCCTCGGTATCGGCGGCGTTCCCAAGGGCAGAATAATCGAAATATACGGCCCCGAATCCTCGGGTAAAACAACTCTTGCGCTCCACGTTTTAGCAGAGATACAAAAGTGCGGCGGCGAAGTTGCGTTTATCGACGCCGAGCACGCTCTCGATCCCGTTTATGCAAAGGCTATCGGCGTCAACACCGACGAGCTTTTGGTAGCTCAACCCGACGACGGTGAGCAGGCTCTTGAAATAGCAGAAACACTCGTTTGCTCCGGCGCTATTGAAGGTGTCGTAATCGACTCGGTTGCGGCTCTCGTTCCCAGAGCAGAGATCGAAGGTGCTATGGGCGACCACCACGTAGGTGCGCAAGCACGTCTTATGTCCCAAGCTCTCCGTAAGCTCTCGGGCGCTATCGCAAAGACGAACTGCGTCGTAATATTTATAAATCAGCTTCGTGAGAAGGTCGGCGTATTCTACGGTCCGAGCGAAGTTACAACGGGCGGCCGCGCACTTAAGTTCTATGCTTCCGTCAGAATCGACGTAAGGCGTGGCGAGCAGATCAAAAACGGCGAAAACGTAATCGGTAACCAGACCAAGTGCAAGGTCGTCAAAAATAAGGTCGCTCCTCCCTTTAAGGTTGCAGTGTTTGACATAATGTACGGCAAGGGTATATCAAAGGAAAGCGAGCTTCTGGATCTTGCCGTTTCACTCGATATAATCAAGAAAAGCGGTTCTTGGTTTTCCTATAACGGCACTAGAATAGGTCAGGGCAGAGATAACGCAAGGCAGATACTTTGCGACAATCCCGAGCTTGCAGAGGAAATCGAAAAGCTCGTAAGGGCAAACTCGTCAAGCATAGATCTTCCCGAGGATAAGACCGTAGACGGAGACGATGATGTTAACGGAACGAAAGCCGCCATTGAGCTCGGTATCGACATTGCCGCAGACGATCTTTGATAGATGGCAAAAGAGATAATAAAAATAGATTTAAGCGATGACGGAGAATACGTCACGCTTAAATTTTCGGACGCGGAAAATATAAGGCTGTCAAGCTACGATTGGTACGGGCTTTCTTTTGGCCGAAAGTGCGGTGAAATATCAAGCTCGCAGTACGAGATGCTCTCCCGACTTGAAGAATGTACGAAAGCAAAAAACAAGCTTTTATCCCTGCTTTCGTATTCGGGAAACAGCCGCAAGGGCTTTGAAACGAAGCTCAAAAGATACGGTTTTTCTCCCGAAAGTATTGAGTACGCACTCGATTTTGCGGAAGAAAAGAAGCTTATAAACGATGAAAGCTACGCGGAAGTGCTCATATACGAGCTTGCCGAAGTCAAAAAGTACGGTCCTATCCGCATAAAAGCGGAGACCTACCGCCACGGCGTTTCGAAGGAGATAACCGAAGAACTTATCTTGAAGTATTACGAAAAAGACGATAGCGGACTGTGTACCTTTGACAGAAATATGTATGAAATGGCGGTATTGAAAGCTAAAAATCTTGATTTAACGGAGAAAACAGGCAGAGATAAGCTCTTTGCGGCGCTTAACCGCCTCGGATACGAATTTTCAAGAATTTCAAAGTTGCGGTTTAATAAAAAATGATCGGCGGAGCAAAACTCTGCCGATTTTTAATTTCGATAAACTTGAAAATACGCTGAATTTGTGATAAAATAGAGGCATCGAAACAGACAAGGAGCTTTGTTATGGATAATAAGCAAAGAATATGTGAATATATCGACGGCAAGAGAGATGAGTTTATAAAAGACTTGTCGGAGCTTGTCGCCATAAAAAGCGTAAAAAGCGAGGCGAAAGAGGGTATGCCCTTCGGAGAGGGCAGCGCGCGCTGTATGGAAAAGGCGGTCGAGATGTTCGAGCGCTACGGCTTTAGAAGCGAAAATCTCGGAAACTTTGCGGCGTATTGCGATATAAACGAAAAGGAAAGCGCTCTTGACATACTCGGACACGTGGACGTAGTCGGCGAAGGCGACGGTTGGGACACCGACCCTTACGTCGCAACTTTAAAGGACGACGGTTGCATCTACGGCAGGGGCACAGACGATGACAAAGGCCCCGTCGTCGCGGCTTTATATGCGATGCGTGCCGTAAGAGATTTAAATATTTCCCTTACCAAAAACGCTAGGCTCATTATCGGCGGTGATGAGGAAAGCGGCTCGGAGCTTGACCTTGAAGCGTATTATAAAATCTTCGCTCCTGCGCCCGCGACTTTTTCCCCAGATGCCTCCTTCCCTATTTTTAACACCGAAAAAGGAAGCTACAAGCCTACGTTTACCAAAAAGCTTGATAAAAGCGAAGCTTTGCCCCGAGTTGAAAGTCTCTCGGGCGGATACAGAATAAACGTGCTCCCCGCTAAAGCAAGCGCCGTTTTGCTCGGCGTAGGTGAAAATATGCTCTCTTCAGCTATAGCAAAGGCATCGGAAAATACGGGCGTTAAGTTTACCACTGAATACAGCGAAGATAAGACCATCGTATATGCGGAAGGTCATTCGACGCACGCTTCTACGCCGGAGGAAGGCAAAAACGGTATAACCGCGCTTCTTTATTTACTCGGTCTTTTGCCGCTTGCAAAATGCGATATAAATGAGCAAGTTAAAGAACTTTCCGCTCTATTCCCCTTCGGAGATGACAACGGTAATGCGCTCGGAATAGCTCAAAAGGACGATATATCGGGCGAAATAAGCGTCGTATTAAGTCTTCTTGAAATAAAGTCCGACGGCGTTTGGGGAAGATTTGACGCGAGAACGCCTATCTGCGCAAACGATGAAAATTGCCGTTTTGTTTTTGAAAAGCTTATGGCGGAAAAAGGCTATTTGGTCGAAGGTGAAATGGGTAAAGCGCACCATACGCCCGAAGACAGCGATTTTGTAAAGTCCTTAAAGGCGGCGTATACCGAATTCACGGGAGAAGAATGCGCATGTCACTATATGGGCGGCGGAACATACGTTCATAATATCGAAGGCGGAGTTGCTTTCGGTGCTTCGCGCCCCGATTTCCAATCAAATCTCCATGGGGCAAACGAAAGAGCGAAGGTGGACGATCTGCTTCGCGCCGCGAAAATATTTACCCTCGTTATAGAAAAAATGTGTAAATGAGGTAGAAATGACTAAAGAATCGGGACTTGTGATAAAAGGCTTCGGAGAGCTTTTTGAAGTTCTCACAGAAAGCGGCGAAAAAATAAGCTGTGCCGTAAGAGGCTCTCTTAAACATAAAAGTTCGCTTCCGCTTGCGGGAGACAGAGTGCTTTTTGAAAGGCAGGCAAGCGGAAAAGCCGTTATCGACACGGTATGCGAAAGAAAGAATTTTCTTATAAGGCCTCCCATGGCAAACCTCGATAAGCTCTTTATCGTCGTCGCGACCGCGTCTCCCCTTCCCTCGTTTGAGACGCTTGACAAGATAACCTGCGCCGCTATGGCAAAAGATATCGAGCCGATAATCGTTATAAATAAAACGGATATCAAGTCAAGCGACGAAATAAGAGAAATTTACGAAAAAGCCTCGATAAAGATATACGACGTGTGCGCAAACAAAGGTTCCGGCATCGAAGCTTTGAGAAGCGAGATAAGCGGAATATGCGCCTTTGCAGGAGCGTCCGGTGTCGGAAAAAGCAGTCTTATGAACGCTCTTTTCCCGAGTCTTCACTTAACGGTTGGCGATTTAAGCGATAAGAGCGACAGAGGTAAGCATACTACGAGAACGGTAGAGCTTTTCGAGGTGGACGGCGGTTATTTTGCCGATACGCCCGGATTTGCTATGATAGATTTCGAAAAATTCGATTTTATTAAGCTTTCGGAGCTTTCTTCAAGCTTCCCTGAATTTAAACAGCACATTACAAAATGCAGATACACCGACTGCACTCACACAAGCGAGGACGGTTGTGGTATTATCACGGCACTGGAAAACGGCATCATAAGCCAAAGCAGATACAAAAGCTATCTTGCATTCTACGAAACATTAAAAAATAAGCGCGAATATCATTAAAAAGAGCATTTTTCGCTCTTTTTTTGTTAAAAAACTTGACATATCAGGAAAAAAATAAGATAATATGTATTGATTATTTATGCGGTTCGGCTTGCTCGCCGTACTTATCACAAAGGAGGTAATGTATGAAATTTTACGGTTCGTCAAAAACGGGGCCTGTAAGAAGCTCCAATCAAGACGCTTTTTTCGCTTTGCAGCTTCAAAGCGACGTACTCATTGCCGCCGTTTGTGACGGAATGGGTGGTGCTGCTGCGGGCAACATTGCAAGTAAAACGGCTGTAAAAATAATCAGCGAACAGCTCAAAAGCGCTTTTTCTGCTTTGCCCGATGATGATTTCGATAGCGAAGGTGAGATCAAAAAGGCATTCTACGATGCCGACGACGGCATAAGGGAGCTTGTTGCAAAGCGCCCTGATTACGCGGGAATGGGCACTACCGCCGTTTTGCTCGTTGCATATAACGATAA
>CALCTE010000260.1 GCA_937893885.1 uncultured Clostridia bacterium
CGGTCACCGTCAAAAACGATGCCGATAACAAAGTAAAGGTCGACATATATATTCGCTCGCTCGGAGCGCACGAGGACAGCGCCGAATTTTTATCACAGCTTGACCTTAAGGTGTCAAAGAGCGAAGAAAACGAGATGGCGTATATGTTTGACGCCGCCGCAAGCGAGACGGCAGACCTTACGGATTGGGTGCTTCTCGGTACGCTCTATTCGGGCGGCGAGGTCAACCTTGACGTACTTTTAAGCGTTCCCACGGAGCTTTCAAACGAATATCAAAACGAAATCGGTTTTCTTGATTGGGAATTTAAGGTCGAGGAATTCCCTGTAGACCCCGATGACCCAAGACCACCGCAGACTTCGGATAACAGTGACGCTTGGATATATTTTGTAATTATGCTTTGCACTCTCTTTGTCATAATCGTTCTTTTAACAAAGGAGAAGGAGAGCAAAGAATCGAACTGAAAAAGCAAGGAGGAATAAGGCGTGAGATCACCGTCAAATAAAACACTGTACAAAAGAATAGCCTTAGCCTTCAGCTTGTGCGCCATCATTATTTGGGGCATTCTCGGCACGGGAGCGTCGCTTGCGTGGTTTGTCGATACCACTCCTGAGATGAACAATATTTTTCACTTCGCGGATTTCGACCTCAAGGTATCTTATTTGGACGAAAACAAAGAGTGGGACGAAATAGAGGCTGACACCGAAATTTTCGATAAAAACGCGCTCTACGAGCCCGGTTACGTGCAGGTCGTATACCTGAAAGTCGAAAATGAGGGCGACTTACCGTTTAATTTCCACACGGCAGTCAACGTAAACGACTGCGTTGCGGCGACTAACGTTTTCGGCACGGAGTTTTTACTGCAGGACTATCTCAAATTCGGTGTGATAAGCGATATCACCGAGGATTACGTCTTAAGCGGCTCGCTTATTCGCGATATTGCAAAAGAAAACGCGCAGATACCATTAGATGAAATCGCCGATATGCCGCTTCATAACTACGATACCGATCCCGTAAGGCTTGAAGCCGAGGGGGAAGCGTATATCGCGCTCATCGTGCGTATGCCCGAGGAGGTCGGCAACGTTGCAAATTACCGAGGCGATACGGTGCCTATGGTTGAGCTCGGTATAACTGTAAAAGCGGACCAGATCCAAAATTAACACGACAGATAATCTTTGAAAGGAGGCTGATAGCGTGAGAAAACTGTATAACGAGTTTTTCTACGTACCAAAACACGCAAAAATACGTGAAAAAGTAATGCTTACGCGTGTCGTTATGACAGTAGCCGTTATGGTTATGTGCCTTTTGGCTATGGGACTTACTGCATACGCATATTTCACTTGCGATATCACCTCCGAGCACAACACAATCAAAACCGCGACCTTTAAGACGGATATTACCGTTACAGATAGCATAGCAGGAACTAACAAAACTACTTACCACTGGGCGGTAGACGGTAAGTTTACCTTCCCGTATGATACCGTAGGTAATGGTGATACTATTAGACGTGGCGCTTCAACCGATAAAGTTTTAATGGGTTACGCTAGAACTGACGTT